>CALMRR010000128.1 GCA_937871925.1 uncultured Petrotoga sp. | reverse complement strand
CTCTTACCATCTTTAGAACCAAAAAACGATAAGTTTTCAGCAATTGCTTCATCTACATTAAACCTATCACTTGTTTCAAAACAAAAAACCCCTCTCATGCCTAAATCATCGCATATACCTTTTTTAATAAGGGCAAGAGAACCACGTGAACTTTTCGAGGCATGATGATCAATAATGGTCGTAACACCGTTTTTTATGTACTCAATCCCGGCACTTAAAGCAGAAGAGTATATTGCTTCACCGGTCAGTACACTGTCCAGTCTCCACCAGAGCTGCTGCAGAATATCCATAAAACTCTCCGGGTGGAAGGGTATAGTCATCCCTCTTGCAAACGTTGAATAGAGATGTGTATGACAGTTGATTAACCCAGGTAGTACCAGAGCTCCTCTAACATCAGTTATTTCATCGGCCCCACTGAAACCTTTCATCGAGCCGACTTCGGTTATTTTATCTTCAAATTTTATATAACTGTCTTCGTAGTAACTGCTGTAATCATAAATATTCGCATTTATTATGGCCTTCATTCATATTCATTCCTTTTCACAAACTGTCCGTTTCCTCTTTTGCCCATAAAAATATTGTTTTTAACCACAAACTTTCCTCTGCATATGGTACATTCAACCGCCCCTTTTACAGTTATACCTTTGTATATATCATAATCGGAGCCGCTGTGACTTTCTTTTATAGTATGCTCTTTATTAGGGTCAAATATTACAATATCTGCATCTGAAGACGGAAAAATTGTTCCTTTCTGTGGAAAGAGTCCAAAAATTTTGGCGGGGTTGATCGTAAACTTGTCGATCACCTTTTTTCCAAGAATATTGTACATTATCTCAAAAGAATGCTCTACTCCGCCAACACCCATCGGTATTTCAGAAACATACTTCTGTTTTTTTTCTGCTACTTTGAAAGGACAGTGGTCTGTTCCTATTACAGATATAGCATCGAAATTTTCCCAAAGCAGCGAACGTTGTTTTTTGGGTTTTAACGGCGGTGTCATCGTGAAAAGAAAACCGTTTTCCATGTTGTATACATTGTTGTCAAAAATAAAGTAATGAGGGGCACTTTCAAGGAGTATCCTTTTGCTCACAAGCTTACAGTACTTTTCTCTAAGTATTTGTATTATTTCTCCGCACCCGGTATGTACGATGTAAAGATTCCCGTCATGATACTCATTCATCTGTGCCAGCTTTACAACCTCAGTTGCTTCGCACAGATAGTTTCTTGACTCGTAAAGGTCTTTAACTTCAATATCCTGTTCCTTCCTTATAAGCGAATCATTTTCAGCATGAACCATAAGAAGTATCTTTTGTTTACGTGAAAAGCTCATTATTTCATCAATAACGTGATCCTGACACATTCTGTCGCTCTGGCTGTATGTTGTAAACACCTTCACGGACGGAATACCAAAATTTTTTATTTTTTTTAAAACTTTGGATACATCACCTCTGAAATTGCCCAAACATGAATGAAATGAGTAATCTACAACACTGTCGCTGGCCAGATTCATACGGTTCTCAAAGTACGGATCAAGCTCTCTGTCTTGTCTTATGGGATCAAGAAAATCTATAAATGTCGTTATCCCTCCAAAAGCAGCACTTATGGAACCTGAAAAGAATGTATCGGCACTCATTCCCTTTTCTGTATTAAGCGAAAAATGAACATGAGGATCTATAAAGCCCGGAAGAACAAGTTTATTATATGCGTCGTAAACCTCTGCAGCTCTCATTAGTTCTTCACCTATGAGCGCAACTCTTCCATTTTTAATATAAACATTTGTGTTGACAAACTCTCCGTTTAAATAGACATCTCCGTTTAAAATGGCAAGATCATACATAATTACATCTCCCTTCAGTATCTTCCGCCCATAAGAAGGGTCATGACCGCCTTGGCTGTATGAAGTCTGTTTTCAGCTTCATCGTAAACTATAGACCTCGGACCGTCTATCACCGAATCTGTTACCTCATTGCCTCTATCCGCAGGAAGAGCATGCATATAAACTCCTGATCTGTCCATGAGTTCCATTTTCTCCTGCGTGCATATCCAGTTCTTATACTTCTCCTGTTCTTTTCTTATAACCGCAGGGTCTTGTGAAATAAAAAATCCCCCCCAGTTCTTAGGAAAAACAATATGTGCACCTTCAAAAGCTTCATCCATGGATTCAGTAAACGTTATCTTACAGTTGTTTTCATAAGCATTTTTATTAGCCTGCTCTACAATATCAGGCATAAGATCAAATCCTTTGGGAGCGGCTACTGTTATGTCCATTGCATATCTTGTAAAAAGAAGTATCTGTGACTGTGGAACGGAGAGAGGCTTAAGGTGTGATTCTGCATAAGCCCAGCTTATACCGACCTTAAGACCTCTAAGATTATTCCCGAATCTTTCCTGAATGGTCATAAGATCTGCAAGAGCCTGAAAAGGATGGTATACATCATCCTGAAGATTCATAACCGGGGCTTTGGAATGATCTGCTATATTTCTTATATATCTGTTTCCCTGGCCGAATGTGCAGTGTCTTATTCCAATGGCATCACCGAAACGGGACAGGATAATTCCCGTATCTTTAGGTGATTCTCCGTGAGAGAGCTGCATCTTGTCAGGTGAAAGATATATTCCGCTTCCTCCAAGCTGGGCTATACCTGCCTCCATACTGTTTCGCGTTCTAGTTGACTGATCGAAAAAAATAAGAAACAGTGTTTTGTATAAAAGATAAGGAGTAGGCTCTGAAAAAGAAAACTTCCTTTTCAGATCTTTGGAAAGCTCAAGCATTATATCTATTTCTTCCCTTGTATAATCTTGCGTATCTATAAAGTGTCTGCCGCGAAAAAAAGTTGACATTTCAGCCTCCTCTTCTCACTCTAAGTTATGAAGTTCATGCACACCCTTGGAAAAGCTGCATAAAAAGCACATGCCTTAACCAGATGATCGATCTCTACCCTCTCATCAGGAGCATGTGCATACTTCTCTTCTCCGGGTCCGAATCCGATGGTTGGAATATTGTATACACCGGCAGTAACCGTACCGTTAGTACTGAATGTCCATTTATCTATAACCGGCTGTGTACCGAAAAGATCCATGTATGTATGGACTGCCGCTTTTACCGCCATGCTCTGCTCGGAAATAACCCAGCTCGGAAAAAATTTTTCGACCGGATATACCTGCGAAGTATATGATGGCTTTTCGTAGGTAAGTTCTTTTATTGTTGCACCGTCAACCCCGGCTCTTGCAATGGCCTGCCTGATCTGTCCAAATATTTTTTCCTTGGAATCCGAAGGTATAACCCTTCTGTCAAGATGTATTTCACAACTGTCCGGTACGGCATTTGCCGAAGGTGAGGTAAAAAAAATCTGTGATACAACTATACTTCCTTTACCAAGGAACTCATCTTCTTCAAGAGTTTCATTTAGCTTCTCAATTTCATTTATAATTTTAGCCATTTTGTATATGGCATTTTGACCTCTTTGCGGAGCGCTGGCATGCGCACTCACACCGCTGGTTCTTATTCTGAACTCCAATCTTCCTCTGTGTCCTCTGTAAATATTAAGTGAAGTCGGTTCTGTTATCAAAACAATATCAGGCTTTATGCCGTCTTTTTCGATTATGTACCTCCAGCACATCCCGTCACAGTCTTCTTCCATAACAGTGGCCGTTACATATAAAGTAAAATCACCGCAAAGATCCATCTCTTTAATTATCTTTGCAGCGTAGACCGCACTGCAGATGCCGCCTTTCTGATCGCTTGCACCCCTTCCGTAGATGTATCCTCCGTCACAGATGCCTTCGAATATCGGCTTGGTCCATAACGATACATTCCCCTCTTCGACTGTATCAATATGCGCATCTATGGCTATTTTGGTCTTACCGCTGCCGATTCTTCCTATCACATTTCCCAGACCGTCTCTATAAACTTCATCAAACCCGTTCTGGGTCATCTGCGTATAAATAAGGTCTGTAACCTCTTTTTCTTGTGCAGAAAAGCTTTTTGCTCTAATAAGCTTTTGCATAAAACCGGTAATAAGGGGTTCCAACTCTTTTGCCCTTTGCATCACAGGATTCATCTTACCCCTCCTTAATATTCCATTATCTTTCTGAGAACTGTTTCATGTGATTTTCTGTACTCTTTTATCTGCTTATCCGTTTCAAAAGTTCTCTCCTGTTGCTCACGCCAGTAGGCTTGTTCTTTCTGTGCATTTAGGTCGGCAACCGTCTTATTCTGCTGTTCAACCCATGTAAAGTACTTAAGATTGTGCCATCTCATGCGGTTCTCTCTTGTTCCTTCATATACTCCGCATGTATCCTGCTTAAGCAGTATTCTTTCTATATCGCTTACCGCACTTTCACGTGTTACAGCAGGCATTTCCTGCATTACT
>CALMRR010000127.1 GCA_937871925.1 uncultured Petrotoga sp. | reverse complement strand
CCAGATAATAGACCTTGTTGCAGCTCTTACTTTTGTCACCTTCATACAAGTTCCTCTGGATCCTTATCTTATTTCAGCAATAAATCCGGAAAAAGGACGCTTCACCACTTACAGAAAAAACGGAAAGCTTATCATAGACGATTCGTACAATGCATCTTATGAATCTTTTTGCTCCGGATTTGAAAGTGTGGAAAAATTTGAAAAAATAAAAAAGACTCTTGTAATGGGAGAGATGCTTGAACTCGGAGAAATGTCGGAGCATTACCATAAAAAAGTACTGGAAAAGGCTCTTAAGGTTTTTGACTGCATATGGTTTTTTGATCCAAGAAATGCTTTCACTTCATATAAAGGTATTAATTTTGTTCGTTCATTCGATGAACTGGAAAAAATCATAGAACAGACTCAAGGCCTGATCTATGTAAAAGGATCAAACGGAACCGGCCTCAACAGTTTTTTGAAACGTATCCTGGAATAATTAATTTCATTTTTTAAAAAGCTCTGGTTATTTAGAGCTGATTTGAAAGGCTAAATTCGTTATAAAGTTAAATTTTATGTGTAAAATTATCTTTGATTTAAAAGCTCAACAGGAGGAAAAATCTTGATCGAATTAATGGCAGTTGCTGCTTTTGCAATTTCAATATTTTTATACCCAAGATATATAAGCTGGGCAAAAAAGCGCCAGTTTGGACAGTATGTCCGTCAGGAAGGACCTGACCTCCATAATTATAAACAGGGAACTCCTACCGCCGGCGGTATGCTTTTTGTGATTATAATATTCCTGCTGAATATTGCGGTTTACGTTTACAATGGTGAACCCATTCATCTTATAGTCGCCCTGTCATCAGTAGGTTTCGGATCCATAGGCTTTATGGATGACATAACCAAGATACTGAAAAAACAGTCTATGGGTCTTAGTGCTCCTCAAAAACTCATAATGCAGTTTGCTGTTTCTTTTCTTGTCTATCTTCTTATATCTTTTTTCAACAATCATACACAGATGCTCATTCCTTTCACTATGAAAAAGCTTGACCTAGGTATCTTTTATGTTGTCTGGGTTATGGTATATATGACAGGAATGTCAAATGCTTCAAACCTCACGGATGGGCTTGACGGACTTGCCGCAGGGATATACGTTATATCTGCTCTTCTTACGGTACTGATATCCGGACTTGATATCTCGCTTGCTTTCACCATAATCTTTCCGGTATTGGCTTATATGATCTTTAACATAAAGCCTGCCAAAGTTTTCATGGGAGATACAGGCTCTCTTGCCTTAGGCGGAATAATTGCGTCCATCGCTGTATATACCGGAACTGAACTTTTTACTTTATTTACATGTTTTATATTTCTCAGCGAAATGTTCAGCGTTATAATACAGGTCGGCAGCTTTAAACTCCGAAAGGGAAAAAGGGTATTTTTGATGGCTCCTATTCATCATCATTTTGAACTCCTTGGCTGGCATGAGGAAAGAGTTGTAATGAATTTTTGGATTTTTAATATTATAGCAGGGTTGATAGCCCTTGGAGGAAGATAACATGAAAGTCTGTCTTGTAGGTTACGGCAGCAGTAATAAAGAGATGGTTCAGTTTTTGA
>CALMRR010000126.1 GCA_937871925.1 uncultured Petrotoga sp. | reverse complement strand
AGCTGTTAAAAAGATATACAGCCATCTTTGAATAAACTCTTATCTTTATCGGAAGATCGGGCGGAAGTTTTATATAAGCACTTTTATATATTGGAATTCCAACATGAGCTACACCTGTCTGAGCATTATAATCATGAATAACACTTTTATATCTGCCCCTGTACATCTTTTCTTCAACTTCAATTTCCATAGGGAGATTAGCTGAAATACTTGAACTTGCATATACTTTTTCTATAAAATCAGACATACCATCTCCCCCTTAAGTCTTAAAATAATCGACAATCGCCTGAAAAACGGACTGTGCTTTAGAGTTTTCTTCGGACTCTTCAAACTGAATTATATACCTCTCAAGATTAAAAATCTCATCTCTTTTACTTAATATTTTCCCTGATATCATTATATCATTTTTGCCAATAAATTGTAGTTTAATACTTTCCCCTCTCAGTTTAAGATTTGAATAAGCTACAACCGCCACAATTCTGTCTATGTTGAAATCAACAAGAGTGCCTCTGAACTGTCCGTCTATCATTACAGGAAAAAATACAGGAATACGGAAATTCTTTCTTTTAGTCGTATACTGAACATCATTCTTGACTTCCAATGTAATATACTTTTCATCGACTGCTGTACATCTTCCGAGTATCTTATAATTGCCGTTGTAAAACAACTCTATGTTTACTATATCTTCTAGCTGTACTTCCTGTCTGGGAAGGGTAAGAATAATTTTTGACTCATGATAATCTATAATTTTTACAGTCTCAGTAACTCCTCTTAAAGTGATTTTTATACTGTTTCCCCTATAAAGAGCCATTTTAAGCGCCAGAAAAAGGAAGCTTTTATCCATTTCTCACCTTACAAAAATAGAGAGCAAACGTTCTCTAAAGCCATATTTTTTCGGCGCAAGATTGGTATCTATACCTTCAACTATACTCTGTATAGACTTTGAGAACTTGGCATTTTCTTTATAATATACCAAAGGAGTCTGACGCTTTACACTCTCGTGAATCTGCTCGTCATAGAATATAGTGTAAAACTCTTTTATATCCCTGTTCAAAAAAGATTTGACCGTTTTTCTAAGTACAGATTCAACGGAGTTTACTTCCGACCTGTCCCTTACCATATTAAGCACTATTTCAAGATCACCATTTACCCCTATTATTGAAAGTGCTTTTATCAGGGTATAGGCATTTACTATGGCGGTCGGTTCCGGAACAGTCACCATGAGTATATCGTTAGCTGCAAGATAAAAAGGCTTTATGGTCTCAGAATAACCCGCTCCAATATCGACAATCACATAATCGTTATCCTTGGAAAGCAGGAAAAGATCTTCAACCATCTTTGGTGAAAAGCTGCTCTGATAAATTTTCCAATCTTTAAAATCAAAACCAGTACTTATTACATTTACTCCGTACTCAGTCTTCTGAATGCACTTTTCAAGTGGAAGATTATTGTTTATGTAATCAGAAAGCGTATTTTTGAGGGTTTTGCCCAATAATATGGAAGCATTTGCAAAACCAGCGTCAGAATCGAATATCAGAACGCTTTTTCCTCTCTTGGCAATCTCAACAGCAACATTTACAGATATTAGAG
>CALMRR010000125.1 GCA_937871925.1 uncultured Petrotoga sp. | reverse complement strand
GGACACCAGTTTACAATATACTTGCCCTTATAAATGAGAGATTCATTATATAGTTGAACAAAAACCTTCCTTACCGCCCTGCTAAGACCTTCGTCAAAGGTAAACCTCTCACGTGTCCAGTCAACAGAACAACCTAAAGCCATAATCTGCTGTCTTATATGTCCTTTATAGGTATCCGCCCATTCCCATACTTTCTTCAGAAACTCTTCTCTTGAATATTGCGAACGCCTCTTTCCCTCGGTCTGTATAAGAGATTTTTCAACAACATGCTGAGTTGCTATCCCTGCATGATCTTCACCCGGAAGCCATAGAGTACTTAAGCCTTTCATTCTTTTATATCGGGTAAGAATATCCTGTATGGTAAGATTTAAAGCATGTCCCATATGTAATTTACCGGTTATGTTCGGCGGAGGTATTACTATGCTGAAAGCTTCATTTTTTTCTTTTGAAGGCTGAAATGCACCTTCATCTTTCCATCTTGCGTACCACTTCTTTTCAAGCTCATGGGGTGTATATCTCTTTCCTATATCCATACTTTTTCCTCCAGTCAGAGAATTTATTTAAAAAATGATTTATTTTTAGAAGAATCATAAAGCAATTATACCATTAAATGAGCATAAATAACAGAAAAAAAGTCTTTTAAAAAAACAAAATACCTGCGTCTGCAGGTATTTTGCGCGAGTATTCTTATAAAATGAATGTTCTTTATAAATAACTACCTTTGTTTTAAAAACTCCAGAACTTCATTGAGATCGGGAAGTAATTTTATCGGATAAACCTTAAAAAATATGATCTTGCCGGTTTCATCTATTATAATATTTGCTCTTTCTGAAAATCCGTTTTTTTCTCTGAATATGCCAAGGTCACAGGCAAGCTTCCCGTGAGGCCAGAAGTCAGAAAGAAGAGAAAGTTTTTTAATCTCCATACTTTCCGCCCATGCTTTCTTTGAAAAGGTTGTATCTATACTTACTCCAAAAGCTGTAGTATTCAGAGCTGTAAATTCATCATAATGACTGTCCACCATCTTCATCTGGTCTGTGCATATACCGGTCCAGGCAAGAGGATGAAAGGATAGAAGAACTTTCTTTCCCCTAAGTTCCGAAAGAGAATGTTCTTTTTCATTTTGATCCTTAAGAACAAATTCCGGAGCCGAGTCTCCGATTTTCAGCATGCTGTCCACCTCCTATTTTTTTTTACTTCAGTATATTATATCATAAAGTTGACAAAAAACATCCAATATATCATATGTATAAAAAAACCTCCCTAAGGGAGGTCGAAATTAAAGTTCAGCTTTATACTGAGCCTCATCTAGCAGTGAATCCATTTCTTTCACATCAGAAAGCTCGATTTCAGCTATCCAGCCTTTTTCTTCGGCAGAATCATTTATAAGTTCAGGTTTGCCGTCGAGCTCTGAATTGACTGCTATGATTTTTCCGCTTACCGGAGCAAAAACATCACTGGCGGACTTAACGGATTCAACGGCGCATAATGTGTCACCCTTCTTAACTATTTTTCCAACCTGAGGAAGATCAACATAGGTAATATCTCCAAGCTCTTCAGCTGCGTGTGCTGATATTCCTATTTTCGCAGTTTTTCCGTTCAGACAAGCATATTCATGGGTTTTAGCATATTTAATCATCTTTTTAACCTCCTGTTTTATATTGAAAGCTTATTTTTCCTTATAAAGATCCTACTGTCGCCCAAACCATCATCAAAGATAGCAATGATATC
>CALMRR010000124.1 GCA_937871925.1 uncultured Petrotoga sp. | reverse complement strand
GAGTAGATATAGAATCTCCGGATTTGACAGTAAAGGACAGGCTTATCTATGCAAAAGAGCAGATGGGTTCAACCTTCAAAAAGGTCTTCCCTTATATACTTATAGGAGTTGGTATAGGAGCGGTTATTCATAACTGGATTCCACAAGAGTGGATTTCTAAAGTTCTTGGAAGTCATAATCCATTTGGAGTGATAGTAGCTACATTAATAGGCGTTCCTGTCTATGCAGATATTTTTGGTACCATACCAATAGCGGAAGCTCTATTTTCTAAAGGAGCACAGCTTGGAGTTATACTTTCTTTTATGATGGCAGTTACTACTCTTTCTTTACCGTCAATGATAATGCTTAGCAAAGCAGTTAAGCCTAGACTTTTAGGTCTTTTTGCAGCA
The DNA here is from genome assembly GCA_937871925.1 of uncultured Petrotoga sp. GTDB lineage: Bacteria > Thermotogota > Thermotogae > Petrotogales > Petrotogaceae > UBA5851. The sequence goes on along the minus strand of CALMRR010000124.1, from coordinate 3,312 downwards.
ATCTGCACCTTTGGAATCATAATTGTCGGTTATCTATTCAACATATTTCAAAATTTTATAATATAGAAACTAAAAAACGGTAGTCATATTATATGAGGAGGAGTTACTATGGCTTTTTTTCAAAGAAAAATTAAAAAGGAAGAAACTAAATCTTGTAGCTGCGGCGGAAAATGTGATTCTGAAAGTATTGACAAAGCAGAAACTGTTAAAGCTCAAGAAGCATCCGTAAAAATACTGGGAAGTGGATGCATTAAGTGTAATAAACTTGAAGAAGCGACAAAAGAGGCTTTGAAACAGCTTGGAATGGATACGGCTGTTGATCATGTAACTGATTTCTCAAAAATAGCAGAGTATGGAGTTATGAGTACACCTGCGCTGGTCATAGACGGGAAAGTTGTATCTTACGGAAAGGTATTAAAAACGGAGGAAGTTGTGGAAATAATTAGAAATATAAGATAAACCAGGTTAGTTTTATTTATTAAAACAAAAAAACAATGCGAAGATCAAAAGAATAATTTAGATTCAAAACGGAAAATGAGGAGATAAAATGTTTACGTATATCATATATGGACTTGCGGGCGGAGTTCTTTTGATATCTTTTTTAAAAGATCGGAATAAAACAAAAATGGCGTTAAAGAAGGCGTGGAAGTCTTTTGAAAATATTTTGCCACAGTTTTTATCTATACTGATAATCATTGGACTCGCTTTGGCCATACTGAGTCCGGAAACAATTACAGCTCTTCTTGGGAAAGATTCAGGACTTTTTGGCTTGTTTGTATCAGCGATTATAGGTTCTATTACACTGATACCTGGATTTGTTGCATTTCCTCTAGCCGCGGCACTTTTGAAAAATGGAGCAGGATATATGCAGGTCGCAGCGTTTATCTCTACATTAATGATGGTTGGGATTGTTACATTGCCACTTGAGATAAAAACTTTCGGAAAACGAGCCACAATTATTCGAAATATTTCTGCATTCTTTTTTTCTTTGATTGCAGCGGTTTTAATTGGTGTGGTGATGAAATGAAAGCTTTTTTGAAAAGATATAAAGTGTTTCTTATTTTGGTTATTTTGAATGTTGTAGTTGGAGCTGTTTTTCCAGAAATTGGAATAAAGTCGTTCAGCCTGACTAAGCAGAATTTTGTTGAAATGATATCTGTCATTCCTCCGATCTTCATACTTCTCGGACTCTTGGATGTATGGGTCGACCGTGCTACCATGATGAAGTATACCGGTAAAGGCTCCGGCTTAAAGGGAGTTTTAATTGCTTTATTGATGGGATCCGCTGCTGCCGGACCACTTTATGCGGCCTTTCCTATTGCAGGTATAATGTTGAAAAAAGGTAGCAGCTTATTCAATGTATTTGTTTTTATAGGAGCGTGGTCAACAACAAAGATACCTATGTTAACTTTTGAAGCCGCAAGTTTGGGTATTAATTTCATGATAACCCGTCTTATACTAAGCGTTATCGGAATTTTTGTTATTGCAGCAGTAACAGAAAAATCATTGAATCAAGAGCAGCAAGAAAAGATATATGAGGTCAATCGCAAATGAGGTGATAATATTAAAACTATCCAACAAAATGGAATAACTTTTTTTGAAAGATTTTTATCTCTTTGGGTTCTAATATGTATGGCGCTTGGGATTTTTATAGGTAAGTTCTTTCCCGGTATTCCTGATTTTCTGAGGAGTTTAGAGTATGCCGAGGTGTCTATTCCTATTGCTATATTGATATGGCTTATGATCTATCCGATGATGCTCAAAGTTGACTTTAAAAGTGTCAAAGATGTAGGAAAAAATCCAAAAGGTTTATTGATAACATGGGTAACAAACTGGCTGATCAAGCCTTTTACTATGTATGCTATTGCATGGATATTTTTCTTTGTGATATTCAAAGCATTTATTCCGAGTCAGCTTGCAAAGGATTATTTGGCCGGTGCAATACTATTAGGTGCTGCTCCATGTACAGCAATGGTTTTTGTATGGAGCCATCTAGCAAACGGAAATGCTGCCTATACATTGGTACAGGTTGCAACTAATGATCTTATTATACTCGTTGCATTTACTCCAATTGTTGCATTTCTGCTTAATATGAGTGGCGTTAGCATACCTTGGGATACATTAATTTTTTCGGTCGTTTTGTTTGTTGTAATTCCACTTTTGGGAGGCATTATAACCCGATTAAGCATTGTTAAAAATCATGGTTTAGATTACTTGAATGAACTTTTCATTCCAAAATTTAAGAACATCACAATAATCGGTCTGCTTTTAACGTTAGTTATAATCTTTTCATTTCAGGGTAAGGTTATTCTGGACAATCCTTTGCATATTGTTCTAATAGCTATACCTTTGATTATTCAAACTTTCTTTATTTTTTTTATAGCTTATCTTGCAGGTAAAGTATTTAAACTGCCTCACAGCATAGCAGCTCCTGCCGGAATGGTCGGTGCATCCAACTTTTTTGAATTGGCGGTTGCTGTTGCTATATCGCTTTTCGGTGCGCAAAGTCCTGTAGTTTTGGCAACAGTAGTAGGAGTTCTGGTGGAAGTACCGGTTATGTTAATTCTTGTTAATATTGCAAATAAAACGAAGGGGTGGTTTAAAAATGTATAAACCCAAAGTTGCTTTCATATGTATTCACAATTCTTGTCGCAGTCAGATTGCACAAGCGCTGGGAAAGCTCTATGCTTCTGATGTTTTTGAAAGCTATTCTGCCGGCACGGAACTTAAAGATTCCATCAATCAGGATGCAGTTCGGCTTATGAAAGAATGCTATGGAATAGATATGGAAAAGGACCAGTATCCGAAGCTTTTAAAAGAACTTCCAGAAGTAGATATAGTCGTGAAGATGGGATGTAACGTTGTTTGTCCTTTTTTGCCGGCTAAGTATGAAGAAAACTGGGGTTTGGATGATCCATCCGGTAAAAGTGATGCAGAGTTTATGCGCGTAATTTCTGAGATAGAGGAAAAAATCAAAGAATTAAAAGAAAAAATAATAAATAATTTAATACCTTTTCAACTTTATCTTCAGTAAAAAAGATATTTTTATGTATCCGATACCGGCGGTGGAGCATTAACAGATGCTAACCGCCAGTATTGGGTTATTTAAAATAACTACTTGTTTTCGGGATTAATTACCTTGTTATAATAGTTGAGGTCTTCTCTTTTTTCCCAACCCTGGTTTTTCCAAAATGAGTTACCGATAGTGTTGTTTGAAAAAACTACAAGAGCTGCTTTATTGATGCCTTCTTTTTCAAGAGAGTCGTAAACTTGTTTGAGAAGCATACTGCCTATACCTTTTCTACGATAGTT
>CALMRR010000123.1 GCA_937871925.1 uncultured Petrotoga sp. | reverse complement strand
TATTTTCGGTGTTAAGCATACTTACAGCTACCCACAATGGTGCGTGTCTTAAGAACCTTTTGTTTGCTGCTTCATGTGCTACATCTGCTGCTTGTTCAGGAGTAACTTTCGCAACGTTTTGCGAAATTCTTTCTGCTATTGAAACTCCATCTTCATAGAACGTATCTTCCCACAGCATACACGACAGTACTGATCGTTTTAGCTGCTGTAAAGGTGTTGCGGGTGTTGTTCTTCCTCCCTCATGAGTCTGATTGCTTTTTGTATTTATATTCATTTTTTCCTCCTTTGAAAAAAATGAGTCTGCCGGAATTTTTAAAGCGGGGGTTTTTTACCTTTGTACCTTTGTACCTTAAGAGTTTCTCTTTATGGAACTTGTTTCATGCTTCACTTATTGATCTCTAATATGATTTAATATGGTTGAAGTATCCGCTTTATCGCCGGGCAAACTCAAGCACTGGAATGGATGCTAAAAACGGCTGGAATAGTTTAGTTTAATATATTTAAGTATCCGTTTTTGACGCCGAATGCTTATTTGTTTTTAAAGAGGTTTTTTAAAAAGTTAATCCTATTTGCAACGTTGGAACCAGATAAAATGTCAGAAGTTCAAGGTAGAAGACTTCATTTACCTGATAGTGTATTCCTACACCAATATATGGAACCAAAAGCATTACAGTTCCCCAATGCCAAAATGGAGTAGCTTTTCCTACTTCCAACGGATCGAAGTACTTTGTTACAGATAATCCCATGCCAAGATTAAATCCTTTGTAACCGGTTATCTGTCCTTCTGAATTTCTTTCTGCCCACTGAATCATTCCAATATTGACATTCATATCTTTATCAAGGTATTGGTCTTGAGCAAGCATAGTCATGCTTGTTGTCAGTACTGCCAGTAAAATAATAAGTATCTTCTTCATGCTTTCTTCTCCTTTTTAATGGTTGTTCTCTTCCTCAAGTTATTATTCGACATTTAAAAAAAGGTAATAAGAAACCGCAGGATTATCTCCTGCGGTTAAATTTTTTACAGTTTGTTGCTCAGATATTCTTGGAGTTCATTTTTAGCTCTTTCCAGTTCTTCCGGGGTTGTGGCAGTTGTTTCAATAAGAAATCTTATTATCCCTTCCGTCTTGGCTATTGAGACTTTCAGATCTTTGTCCAGGGTGTCTACAACTACTCCTGCGTTTATCTCAATTTTTGAGTACTTTCTTACTCGTGCTAGCTCTATGTATGGAACCTGATTCAGTATTTCTTGTATTCTGTATTTTTTTATTAGTCCAAGGGAGTTTTTTTCACTTTCACTGCTTAAAAACTGTATGTCTTTGTTTTGTCTTGGTTTTAGTGTTATATCTTTCTTTTGCATTTTGTAGTATGTTTTGGCAGATTCTATAAAGGTCAGTCCCATGGCGTTTATGGTAATGTACTTTTTGTTTTCCATCTTTTCTATTTCAAAGAGAAGCTTTACTTTGTCTTCAAGTGCGTTGTAAATGCTTTCTACATCGCTGAAAAGTGTAAATCCTGAGATTTCTTCAGTATCTTGTATGATATCAAATATTTTTCTGTGGTTCAGATAGAGTTGAAAGTCCAGCGTGAGTGGTAAAGGCGGCAGCTCTATAACTGACGGAAACTTTTCGTACCGGTAGTAAACGGGTATCTGCATGCCTTGACCCAGCGCCAGTGCAAACGCTATCTGGGCTTTGTATCCTCCGGTTGCATTTATTATGGTTTTTGCGTAATGGTTCCTGGATATCCGTGACATGGTTATTACAAGATTTTTAAGTCCTTTGCGTTTGAAATCTTCTTTGTTTGAATCTGACAGTCCTTCGATCTCTATGGTTTGAACATTTTTAAAGTTCAAGGATGGTGAGTTGGTAAAGTAGTATTTTAAAATTTTTGCCATTGAATGACCTTCGGGTGTTTGTGAGTGGAGAAAGTAGATATTTTTGGTTTCGTCTATATGTCCAAGGTCGACTATGCTTGCAACCGAGTTTATTTCGGCTCCCAGAAGCTGAATATCTTGTGGCTGTCCGGGTTGGTTAAGAAAATTTTTAGCTATTTCTTCGTATTTTTCTTTTTCGTACAACGCATTAAGCAGTTCATTTCTTTTTATATTTCCTATTGTGCTTGCTCCTACTGTGCATATCATGGTATCTTTCAATTATTTCACCATCCTTTGGATATACTTTGTATGAGCTGTTTAAAGCTCATCGGAGGCTTTTTCACATTTCGTAGTCGTTCAGAGTGGTTTTTGAATCCGTAATTTTGGGCAGAGTCTTATATATTTTCGGTTTCATTGGTGGATTTGAAAAGCTTTTATTGGCGATAAACCACTGGTGTGGTCCTACTCCGTTCTTCCCGTCTTTTTTGGTGTATCCCATGGGATATCTGACATTGTTCGGAGCTTTTGAGAAATCGGTTATTTTAAGGATCTCTTTTATGTTGGTTGAATTTAAGTCTACTGCATTTTTTAGGTCTGCGGTAATTTCGTTTTCTGTACGTATAAGGGTATTATTTTTTATCTCCACTTTTCTTTCTATTACTTTATCTACTTTTATTTTTACGCTTCCCAAACCGATGGGCTTTCCTTTTCCCATTTTATGGCAGTTGGTATTTTCGTTTGATCCTAAGGTCAATGTCCATACGAGTTTTTTGAGTTCTTCTTCGTTGATACGGTCAAAGTATACTTTAAATGTAAAGGTTACTCCTGCTCTCACAGGTCTGACAGTGCTGTTTCTTTCTGTGGGTTCAT
>CALMRR010000122.1 GCA_937871925.1 uncultured Petrotoga sp. | reverse complement strand
AAAAAAGAAAGTAATGTTTTTAGTTTTTAAAAGTTTCAACATGAAACAAAATACAGAATAATCTATTTTATAAAAAATAATATTTTTTAGCCGTTTATCCGTCCTGTCTTTTATACATCCTCCAAAAAGGGCTTTTTTCTGGTTGTAAACGATGATAAACTTATATTAGTTTCATCTGTGAAAAAAAGGTGTATATATTAACAAAAGATAAAATGGAAGCTATCTTTGAAAAATATAATTTCTTATGGAAACAAAAATAAAGGTGATTATTTTGGTTAATCTTACAGAAACAGAGCAGAAAGTCTTTCAGCTTATATGGTACAAAAAGTACGGGATATCACGTACTGAGATTGTCAGCAAAACCAAGCTCAGTAAGGCAACTGTTTCGCGAGCAGTTGACAAGCTGATTTCCAATGGTTTTGTAGTGGAAGGAGACGCCGTACCCACCACTTCAAAAGGGAGGCCTCAAAAGTTGCTTATTTTACGCAACGATGAGATCCTAATAAGCGGTATATCTATACACAGCAGGTTTTTACATTTTGTCATAGGAGATCTTTCCGGAAGACTGAGATACTCTGAAAATATACCGGTGGACAAGAGTAATGTGGTTTCTACCATCATGGACTTTCCAAAATATCTTGAGAAAAACTATAACAGTCTTTATAAGAATATCAAAGTTTTCAGCATAGTTACTCCCGGACAGGTAGATCAGACAAATATGAAGGTTACAGGGAATTTTTTTTCTGTTGAAAAGGATGTTTATTTTTCAGAACTTGAGGACAGCTGGAATATTCTTTTTAAAGTAGAAAATGATGTGAACGCACTTCTGTCTTCGCAGATAATGTTCGGACACCTCAAGTACAAGAATATCTTTCTTATTGACTCCGAGTTCGGGGGAGCGATTGTAATAGACGGAAAGATGGTCAGAGGTCTTAACGGAGGAGCCGGTGAGTTTGGCCATACGCAGCTGATACATGACGGTCCGCTTTGTTGGTGCGGTAAAAAGGGTTGCGTTTCAAATTATTTTGGGGCCGATAATCTTAAGTCCATTTTCCGCAGTACTATACCGGCAAGTTATATGGCGCTTTTGGGAAGAGACTTTTCAGTTATGCTTTCGGAGCTGTACAATGAAAAATTTTCCAAAGAGTTCTGCCTTCTCTATGAAAAACAGCTTGATCTTCTTGCCGACGCCATCGTTGATTTTTTGGATCTTCTATGTATAGATAATCTTATGCTTAATACCGAGAATCCGTTTTTCAAAGACAGATCATTCGAGTATATTGCAGAAAAAATGAGAAAAACTTCCGGATTGAAGGATAAGCTTAAAGTTATGCCGCTTAAAATAAGGAAAGGTATTGAAATACCTCTTGCCATATCGCTTACCAAATTTTTAGGTGAAAATATTGAGATTTAAAGGCATTATGGATAAGCGGAAAGATAAGTGATGTAACGGCTAATCTTGACTACAGATATTATTTTTTCAGTGAAAAAGGAAAGGTTACGCTGAAATTTTATTTTAAGTATTAAGTATATTCAAGGGTTTTATTCTAACTTTATAAAGGAGGTAAGAAAAGATGAAGCGTTATGCTTTACTGATTTTAGTGGTTATGCTTGTAAGTGTTTTCTTTGCAAAGACGACGGTGGTTCATTGGATGCACCATTCTCCTGCCAGAGCCGAAATTGTCGGGAATCTTGCCGATGAATTCATGAAAGCCAATCCGGATATCGAAATAGTAGTTCAGACCATACCCGAAGGCGAGTACAAAACCAAACTTCTTGCAGCAGTTGCAGCAGGTTCAGGTCCTGATGTGGCACAGGTTCCTGCCAGATCAATGACAGAACTGCTTGACTATGGCATAATATCGGAATTTCCTTCCAAAGTTGTTACAACACAGTACATGAAGGACTACTTTATGCCTGCCACAATCGAGAGTCTTATCATCAACAATAAACTTTACGGTATTCCTACAGATGTCCAGACTATAATGCTTTTCTACAACACAAACCTTTTCAAGGCAGCAGGCATAAAAGAACCTCCAAAGGATTGGAATGAGCTCAGAGAGGACGCCATTAAACTTGCAAAATGGGATGGCGACAAGATGATTCAGGCGGGCTTGGGAATAGAAGGATATCATCCTGTCATTGAAACCTTTATGGTTATGAACGGCGCTACCTTCACCGATCCAAAAAATAGTAACAGAATAGTAGTTGAGGATGCACAGGTTCAGGCTATGAAGTTCCTTACCGATCTTGTGACAAAGGATAAGGTATACACCAGAAAGTTTGGAGCAAGATATACAATGTTCAGGCAGAATGTTCAGGCAATGGTTTTCGGTCATGGTGCAATGCTTGGTTCTTTACAGGTTGGAGCAGTTCCCGAGCTTGAATTTAAAGTAGCTCCGGTACCGAAGAATCCCGTAACAGGAGAACAGAAAACAGTTCTTACTAGCTGGGCACTGGTTATAATGGACAGCTGCAGAAACAAAGAAGCCGCAGCCAAATGGCTTATGTATGTTTCTTCTGAAAATGCTCAGAAACAGTGGATTAAAACCGGTGAACTTCCATCACTTAAATCGGTTATAAATGATAAAGAGATCAGAAAAGACGAAAGGCTTGCTGTTATTCTTGATTCACTGAACTATGCTGTACCTACCAAATCAAAAGGCTGGGCCGATCCTTTTTCAAAGTTTAGGGATATAGGCTTCAATGAAGTAATTAATAAAGGTGCAGATCCCAAAAAAGT
>CALMRR010000121.1 GCA_937871925.1 uncultured Petrotoga sp. | reverse complement strand
CAAACCTTTCATTTCCGGTATTCTTGGCAAGTGCTTGAACGGTTTCATCATTGAGACCAAGATTTAGTATGGTATCCATCATTCCTGGCATTGATATTGAAGCTCCAGATCTTACAGAAACAAGAAGCGGATTTTCTTTGCTTCCGAACTTTTTCCCGGACTCTGCTTCAAGTCTTTTCATGCAGTTGGTAACTTCCTCTTTTAAAGTAAGAGGAAAGTTTTTATTGTTTTTCCAGTAATGATCACATATTTCGGTTGATATAACGAAACCGGCGGGAACCGGCAGTCCTAGTCTGTCCATTTCACAAAGGTTGGCTCCCTTTCCGCCAAGCAGTTCCTTCATCTTGGCATTTCCCTCGGATTTGCCTTTGCCCCAAAAATATACGTATTTCTTAGCCATATCTTTCCCTCCTAAAAATAGATTCCTGAGTCTTTATTTCTCATTTATTATACCAGAATTGATCGGTAAAATTGTTTTTTTCAAAGTGAAAATATTATACATGAAAAATGTTAACTGTTATATTCCTATTTTTTAATAAAACTCTTCCACACTCAATTTAGCATGAAGATTTTTATTGTACTCATCTATTATAAGATAAGACACCGTGCTTCTCTTTATAAATTCATTGTCGTTAACTCCCTTGTTTCTCATTACTACGTGTTTCCAAGCCCCTGTATTGGCATAAAATTTCTTTATCTTCCCACAGTTGATCTGATTGTAGGACGGCCTGTGACAGTGTCCCATTATAAGTCCTTTTACCTTGTCATTGCTCAGGCTTATATCGCTATTGCTGTACCCTACAAGATTTTTCCGGGGTATCAGAAAATCATTTTCTAACAGTTTTTTTGCTGCTTTAAGGTACATATCGCTTTTTTTGAACTCCCTGAAATACATAACCATTCTTACTAGAGACTCTCCCAACTTCATTCCGCCAAACTTATTTACAAAAAAATCAGTAAACCTGTAGTATTTGGGAAAGTTTATTTTCAGCCAGTTCCTTGTCTGCCTTGCATTTATAAGATTTATAAACTCACTTATCCATTCTTCCTTAAGATTGTAGTTCAAACAGTACCTTTCATTTATATAGTCCAGCCATACAAAAACATCAAGTAACGGTCTTATGTTATCATAGTCAGAGATAAGTTCGTCAGGCAGTATCTTGCTCATCTTGATGTCAAAATTCGATGACATGAACTTAGCCATATACTCTCCAAAGGTCGGGATTATATTATTTTTTCCGTCATACGACAACCTGTTTACGGCATCAAACTGATTACCGTGGATGACAAATATCTCCCAGTCCTCATCATAGTAAAATGGCAGTACTTCTTCGCATCCTGTCATAGAAAATACCTTTTCTCTTATCTTTTCAGAAAAAAGGACATGATAGTCGTGGTTACCGGCTATATACCTTATTCTTACCTTTGAAGAAAACTTTTTTAGCCTTTCAAAAAGAGCTGTGTGAGCATTGTAGATTTTATTCAGAATTTCAAGGTCAAACAAATCCATACACTCCTGAACAGTTTCACAAAGTATTTTCTTGTCCTTAACATGCATAAGTTCAAGAAAATCCCCTACAATGAAAAGTTCTGTTATCTGATTCTCATACTTTTCCAGGAGTTCTATAAATTTTTCATCGTATACAAAATCATCCTTCTGATTTCCAGAGCCTATATGCATATCGCTTACATAAAGTTTCATATTATCATCCTCAAACGGTAAATTTTATGTTCTATAATTGAAATGAATGCTGACCGTGCAAACAAATTTATATCCTTTGTTGTTTAGATAAACATTTCAGAAACATTAACTTTGTAAGAAGGAGTTTCAAATACGACAATTTGTGTTATAATTAAGACGTATTTGATTATACTACAAAAGAATACATGTAAAACATCTACAGGAGGGTTATCATGAAAAAATTATTTGTCTTTATTTTTATGCTATCATTAAGTATATCTCTATTAGCTTACAGTTTCTTTAATCCCATAGGACCGGCTTTGCTCCCTGCAGCGGGTCTCTATTCTGAGAATATCCCTGATCTTACCAAGGATTACTGGAGAACACTTGATGAAGCACAGATACTTGCTTTAAAACAGCAGGCCGATTTTTTGGTGTTGCCGGTAGCCTATGGTGCAGAGCTTATAAGCAAAGGCTTTGAATACAGTCTGGCAGGAGTATCAATATGGAAGTCTTTTTATCTTGTAACCTCACAGGAAGTAAAATCTATAGAGGATCTAAGAGGAAAGAGAATCGTTACAATTCATTCACCTGGGCAGACAGGTGATCTTATACTGAAAATGATTACAAAACAGAAAAATATTAACTTCGAAACCGTCTATGTAAACAGCGGAGCAGATATAATACAGCTTTTAGCAACAGGTAAGGAAACAATGGCAGTACTTCCGGAACCTTTTGTATCTTTAGCAGAAGTGAAAACCAAAAATGCTATTACTGCAAAATTGGATCTTCAACAAGTATATGCACAGTTAACAGGATATCCGGCTATGATACCGATAACAGGATTGTTTGTTTCCAATAAGGTTCCAAGAGAGTATGCGCAGAAAATTATTGATAAGTATGAACAATCGTCAAATAACTATTTTAAAGATGAGTTTGATAAATCTATAAAATTTATGTTTGACCTTATGGACGGCAAAATGCCTGATCCTGTTCTCAGAAAAGCTTCTCAACGTTCTTTCATAGAGTTTGGCAAAGATAAGGAGGTTGTACTAGGTTTTTTGAAGATTCTTAAAGAAAATGGCGCAATCTCTGATTATAAGCAGGATATGTTTTTTTAGTTTTTGTTTTCTTAACACTTGTTTACTCATAAGACACATAAAAGGGCTAGATACGTTACATTTTTTCTGATAGAATAATAAACGTGCGAAGTTAAGGAATGTTGGGGATGTGGTGCAGTTGGTTAGCATGCCGGTCTGTCACACCGGTGGCCGCGAGTTCGAGTCTCGTCGTCCCCGCCAATAATGAAGGCCTCCTTTGATAAGGAGGTCTTTTGGTTGTTAGGAGGATACAGTATGCTTGCATCTACGGCAGAAGAGATGGAAAAACTTAAAATTGAACAGTTTGACGTTATTTTGGTGACCGGAGATGCATACGTAGATCATCCTTCCTTTGGAACCGCAATAATCGGAAATGTTCTTTCGCAGGTAGCAAGATTGAATGTAGGCGTTATTTCTCAGCCTGATTGGAAAAACACAGTCGATATCTCAAGACTTGGCCGTCCGAAGTATTTTTTCGGAATAACCGCAGGCAATGTTGATTCAATGGTCGCAAACTATACTGCTTCCAGAAAAAAAAGGAAAACTGATGAGTATACCCCCGATGCACAGTTTGGCAAACGTCCAGACCGTGCATGTGTTGTTTATTCGAACCTTATAAAAGGGGCTTTTCACGGTGTTCCGATAATACTTGGAGGCATAGAGGCAAGTCTTAGAAGACTAGCTCACTACGATTGGTGGCAAAACCGTGTAAAAAAATCTGTTCT
>CALMRR010000120.1 GCA_937871925.1 uncultured Petrotoga sp. | reverse complement strand
AGATGATATGGCAGTATAAGAAACGTTGTACGGTATCCATATCGTGCAAAAAACCTTCCATACCATTGAAGATAAGCAATATTTCTTCTTCCTATTCCGTGGAGGAAAAGGATATCGCCCTTCACTTCTTTTGGTTCAAAAATATGTAGATGTACAGTTTCATTGGCTTTACATTTTTCATCTTTATATCCCGCACCGAATCGGACTGTTTTGTAACCGTCCTGCATGTTTATCTGATACTCTGTCTGTTTTTTCTCGTATTCATAGATGTACATATGAACCCTCCATATATTGATTTTATAGATCAGATATGATATAATAGTATAAAATAAATACCCTACAGGGGTATGTGAGGTGATGCTTATGGCAAAAGTGACAGTATATTCAACTCCTTCGTGCCCATGGTGCACAAGGGTAAAAAGATATCTTTCAGAACATGGTATAAGCTACAGTGATTATGATGTTTCAAAGGATAAGGCTGCGGCAGAGAAAATGGTGAAGCGTACCGGTCAGATGGGGGTACCTGTTCTTGAAATAGGCAGTAATATAGTAATAGGATTTGATAAAAGCAAGATTGACAGGTTACTTTCGATAAAATAAAAAAGGCGGCTTAAGCCGCCTTTTATTAATCATTGAACTGTATCAAACCAAGCGAGTTGTCATTTCTTCTGTAGACTGCGTTTACTTCATCGGTCTCTGCGTTTTTGAAAACGAAAAACTGGTGGCCAAGCATATCTATCTGAAGAACCGCTTCGTCTACTGTCATAATGGACAGATCGTACCTTTTTTGTCTTTTTATAATGTCCATACTTTTATCCTGTACAAAAGCATCTTTTCTCGGCGGTATATCGTACTCGACAGTATCGGAAAAATGTTCCTGGAGTTTGGTCTTCATTTTGTTAATCTTTCTTTCAAAAGAATCGGTAACGTTGTCTATAATCTCGTAAAGATCGCCGCCGCGCTGTTCAACTTTTATGATTTTGTTTATTTTTTTGAAGTGGGCTGTTATCTCTACCTTATATATACCTCCTTCTTTTTCGATCTTAACATCGGGAACGGAAATCAAGTCACCATGAACTCTAAGTAGTCTGTCTGGCTTAGCCATTCTTTTCTCAAGGTACTCTTCTATTGCCGGAGTCAACTGGAAATCTCTTGCCAAAACTTTATAATCCATAAAATCACCTCCGTAGAGTATTGGTGCTTACTTATATGATACCACTAAGCGGCTTATAAGTCAAACCTGGCTAAATCATGGTAGTCGGAGGATTTATGTAAATACTTACGGAGTTTCTGTATTCTGAGTAGATTTGTCTGAAAACATTGAGATCTGTGTTACTGATTTTGACAATAATACTTAATCTGAAAAAGTTGTTCAGCTTGTACACCGATGGTTTAACCGGTCCGAGAATCATCTTCCTGTTTAAGTATAAGCACAGGCTTTGATAGATCTTAAGAGCTTTTTTATTTAGGTTTTCTTCTTTTGAATCTTTTATAAGGATAATAACCAGTTTTGTAAAAGGCGGATACAGGTACTTTTTCCTGTTTTCAGTTTCGACTGAGACAATCGAGTCATAGTCATGGTTCAGGATAAACTTATATAGTTCATTGTCCGGGTTGAAGCTTTGTATCATTACACGCCCGCGTTCTTTTCTTCCTGATCTTCCCGCAACCTGCATCAAAAGTGCTGAACTGTTTTCGCAAGCGTTATAGTCTGGCATGTTGAAGTATCTTTCGCAGTCCAGAACTACTACCAGATCCAGATCAGAAATGTTAAGGCCTTTGGTTATCATTTTTGTCCCAATTATTATCATGCGTCCCGGATTGTTTATATATTTGAAAGTTTCCTCAACGTCCTGCGGATTTTTTATGGCCTGTCTATCAACTCTTACTATCGGATAGGATGGAAATATTCTTATTAGCTCATTCATGACCCTTTCTGTGCCAAACCCCCTTGTCTGCAGATCGGTTGAACCACATTTCGGGCACACTGACGGAACAGGCTGGGTGTTACCGCAGTAATGACACTTTAAGTGATTTTCCTGTTTATAGTAGGTCATCGAGATGTCACAGTTTTTGCATCTGAAGATGTGGCCGCAGTTGGTACATATTATGTAGTTGGCGTATCCTTTGGTAGGTGTGAATATTATGACTTTTTTATTTCTATCCAAAACTTCTTTTATACTTTTTATTATTTTCAGGGAAAAAATCCAGTTATACTTTTCTTCCTTGGACAGATCAATCAGTTCAATGTCCGGAAGGATTACGTTATATCTTTTTTTTATTTGGTGAATCATGAAGTTCCCGCTGCTGCTTTCGAAAAAATCTATTATCCTGGGAGTAGCGCTTGACAGCAAAAGGTAGGAGCCTTCAACCTGTTTTTTGATTTGAGCTATGTGTATACTGTCGTAGATATTTCCTTCCATCTGATAAAATGAACTGTCGTGTTCTTCGTCAATTATTATCATTCCAAGTTTTTTAAACCGCAGCCAGACGGCGCTCCTCGTTCCGATTATTATATCTATCTGACCGTTTATGGCTTTTTCCATTATTCTTTTCTTTTCTTTGAAAGTAAGCCCAGAGTTATAGACTCCTATACGGCAGGTTGCAAATTTCTGTCGTAATCTCTGGACATACTGCCATGTGAGCGATATTTCCGGAATCATCAGAAGAATCTGCTCATGATTATTAATGAGAGGTTCTATAAGCTGAAGAAAGACTTCTGTTTTTCCGCTTCCGGTAACTCCGTAAAGTAAATGGGTCTTTTCTCTGTTAACGTATATATCTCTTACGGCTTTTTCCTGTTCGTCTGTCAGCTCTGTCTCATCGGCAAGCTCCTGTTGGTAAACCGGCAAGTCTTCATATTGCTCAGTTATTATACCGCTTTTCAATAATGTGTTAAGAACAGAGCTTGATTTTTTTATTATTTTATTATCAAGCAGTTGTTTTTCGCTGGCTCTTCCGTTTAGATGCAAGAAGTTTACAACCTGCCTGGACTGGGCTGAAATTCTTTTTTTTTCGTTAATATTAAATGAATCCGCCAAAGCAAAGGTTCTAGTGCCTTGTACTTTGGTCTCTGATTTTTCAAGTATCTCAAGAGAGATTATATTCTGCTTCAACATTTCAGCCATACTTTTATCGGCGGCGGCACGGTCTTTATACTTTTTATAAAACTCTTTCATATTAATAGGCTTTTCAAATCCGGCAAGTGGATTGAGAGGTATTATTTTTATACTGTAATCAACAACACCGTCTGCCGATAAAATCATTTTGACTATCTGTCCTTTTGAAAGCAAAGTGTCGCTTGCAACCATCTCAATAAAAGCTCTGTCTTTTTCAGTTAGTACAGGTTTTTTATCAACAACCGCTTCAATAGGCTTAATTTTAAAGTCTTTCGTATACTCTGCTTTACGGTACGTTACACCGGGAACAACCGCCGTACCGAACTGGACCAGAACCCTGTAGCCAAACTCAAGCTCTCCGTCGTACGAATAAGTGAAGTCATTGAATGAACTGTTGCTAATTATTATAACGTCATAATACTGCATGTTTTACCTCTCCCTGTAAAGTATCAGAACCTCTTTAGGACCTACTGTTTCTATTTTCTTATAGTAAGCTTTGCTGAAAAGATCTTTGTACTGGCTGTCGAGTTCTATATTGCAGCTATTTGAAGAGCTACGGCTGTTTATAACTACTATTACTTTATCTTCACCGAACTCTCTTTCGTAAGCAAGTAATCCAAGTTTTGAATAAATAAACTTTAAAGAACCGTACTTTAAGGCAGGATTTTCTGCTCTGAAAGTTGTGAGGGTTTTGTAGATCGAATAAATATCGTTGCTAGATGGGTCTTTATCCCAAGGAAAAGGTTTTCTGCAGAATGGATCTTTTCCTCCT
>CALMRR010000119.1 GCA_937871925.1 uncultured Petrotoga sp. | reverse complement strand
TGACTTCCAAGAACTTTGGAGATCCACTCTTGCGGAATCCAGTTATGAATAACCGCTCCTATACCAACTCCTATAAGTATATAATGAAAGACATTTTTGAAGGTTGAAACCATCTGCTCTTTTGCATATATAAGCCTGTCCTTTACTGTCAAGTCCGGAGATTCTATATCTACTCCGGCAGCATTGAGAATAAACTTCTCGACATACTTTTCCATATGGAGCTTTTCAATAAGAGTACCTCCGAGTACAGCTATAATAATACCTACAACAACGTATACTAATGCAACCCTCGGTCCGAATATACTCATAAGAAGAACCAAAGAGCCTAGATCTACCATTGGAGAAGATATTAGAAAAGAAAAAGTCACTCCTAAAGGCAGCCCTGCTGATGTAAATCCGATAAAAAGCGGGATTGAAGAACATGAGCAAAAAGGTGTAACCGTTCCAAGCAAGGCAGCGATTATATTCGCTCCTAACCCATGAAAACGACCTAATATTTTCTTGCTTCTCTCAGGAGGAAAGTAGCTTTGAATATAACTTATAATAAAAATCAAAAAGCATAGCAGTATAACAATTTTTATTACGTCATAAATAAAAAAATTTATGCTACCTATCCAACGATTATTTAAATCATATCCAAAAGTTGACAAAACATTTCCTATTAATTCGTTCAGCCATTTCATGCCAAGTATCTGATTTTGAAAAAAATCCCATAAACCTTTAAGTACCTCCATGTTCTTTCATCCTCTCATATAGATTAATTTTTATTCATTTCTCGCAAAAACAGTTAAAAGTTTCTTCATTTGAATCAGCACTGTTAGGTGTAGTTAACTCTTTCAAAATATCAATAGCGTTCTTACTTCCCTTCTCAGAAATTCTGTAGTAAGTCCATTTACCCTCTTCTCTGCTCTCAACAATACCCGATTCAATAAGTATCTTCATATGATACGAAAGAGAGGACTGTCCGATATCAATACTTTCAAGAAGTTTACATGCACACTTCTCCCCACTTCGAAGTAATTCCAGTATTTCCAGTCTCTGCTCTTCACAGAAAGCTTTAAATATTTTCGCATACTTTTGATTTGATATTTTCAAAAGATCACCTCATATCTATTTTTTTCGATATGATTAATTATACTTCTCATATCGAAATTTGTCAATATGTTTTTTACTCACTTTACCATGAAATTCGCTATAAATAATAAAAACTATGCCATTGGCATAGTTTTAGGTTTTATCAGATTTCTCAGAAGCTAAAAACTTTCGCATAAGCTTATGAAGAGTATCTCTAAGCTTTATCATTTCAGAGCTGTCACAGTAATTCCCCGTATAAATTGAGCATAAAAGATTGCCGGGAATTTCTTCAGCTCTAACCTTAAGCTCTTTTCCTTTTTCTGTCAAATATATTCTTAAATTTCTTTCATCATGTGTATCCCTTTTCCTACTTATATAACCAGTTATCTCAAGCTTTTTCAGAAGAGGAGTAAGTGTTCCTGAATCAAGAAACAGTGTATCTCCAAGCTCTTTAACGGTAACTTCATCCTTTTCCCATAAACTCAGCATGGCAATGTATGAGGTATATGTAAGATTTAATGGTTCAAGGAGAGGTCTGTACTTTTTTATTATTTCTTTTGAACATACATATAAAGCAAAACAAATCTGATTGTCTAGTTTTAAATACTCATTCTCATTCATAGTCCACCTCACAGAATATAAGTATTTAGATTTTACAATTTATATATTTATTTTTCAAGCAAAGGCCTTGACATTTTAATTAAAATTGCATACAATTTAATTGTAAGTAATTAATTATATTGAGGAGGTAGTATATATGGAATTCTTTGACATAAAGGTAAGGGATATGTACGGTAGAACAGTGACAATGCAAGAGTATAAGGGAAAGGTATTGCTAATAGTAAACACAGCGACAGGCTGTGGTTTTACACCACAGTATGAAGGTCTTGAAAATTTATATAAAAAATACAAACGTGAAGGATTTGAAATACTTGATTTTCCTTGTAATCAATTCGGCGGACAGGCACCTGGAACAGCAGAAGAAATAAATAATTTTTGCACTATGAAGTACGGAGTATCTTTTAGACAGTTTGAAAAAATTGATGTAAACGGCGAAAACGAGTCTCCTTTGTTTACATTCCTTAAAAGCAAAAAAAGTAGTATTTTAGGCCCCAAAATCAAGTGGAACTTCACC
>CALMRR010000118.1 GCA_937871925.1 uncultured Petrotoga sp. | reverse complement strand
CCTGTATATATTCAAGCACAAACCCCTCTAAGCTTTCATCATATTCTATAAGATATAAGATATCGGTATCGGTTCTTGAAATCTCGGTAAGGCTTATTCCTTGCATTATAATTATTCTATCAAATATATCTTTAACTTTAAGAGGCACTTTTATCACTTTGTTTAACCTTTTGGTTATATTTTTTCCATCCTCTTCTTTTATTTCTTGCGATGATTTTTGTGGTTCTACCAAAACTTCATCATTATAAACCTGTGATGTTGACTCATTGGAAGATTCTATCGACAACGGTTCTTCTACAGAAAAAGTCGGTTTTGGATCAACAGTCGCGGCATCTTTGGAAAGCTTGCTGTCAGGAGCTTGCTGAATAATCTCTTTTAGCCGTCTTTCCTGTTCCTGCAGATAGGTGATGGTTGCAGCGTAACTTTCGTGTATCTTTTGTATCTCTTCGTCCTGTCTTTCCTTCTCTCTGATCTTAGCTCTATAAACATCGTTTAAAAAATCCTGAATTTTTATTATCTGCGCTATGTTTAAAGCAGAAGTGTACGTCAGAAAATAATCATCAAATCTCTGAAATTTGCAGTCAAAAAATTTTTCAAGCTGTCCAAGATCATATCTGCTGTTAAAAAAATAAAAAAACTTTTCCTCTTCTACAGATTTTTTTTCTGCAGTTACATTCTGAATAGGTTTTTCCGGCTTTTTTTCATACAGTTCATACTCTTCAGCCTTTTCCTTTTTTTCAGCAGGATCTGTCTGTACACTCGTTTCTTTTTTGGATACAAGTTCGTACTTTTCAAAATCATGTCCTGGCATGTCAAGAACTTCCTGCCTTAAAAACTCTTTAAGTATCTTATCGCGGTATTGAATGATATCTCCGGTTGTGTAGGTTACATCTTTATCTGCGTCGGTACCAGACGCCGGAACAGATATTTTTTCTCCTCTGGAACTGATAATCGCACTAGACAAAATCTCGGAAAGAGTCGACTTAAGATATACCGTATCTGTGGGAATCTGAGTTAAAGTTCCGGAAATAGTGCTTTGGATATCAAAGGTAGACTTCTGTGCAACTCCTTCTTTTATGAAATAAGGAAGTTTGTTTTCAAA
Source organism: uncultured Petrotoga sp. (assembly GCA_937871925.1). Classification (GTDB taxonomy): domain Bacteria; phylum Thermotogota; class Thermotogae; order Petrotogales; family Petrotogaceae; genus UBA5851. Next base: position 2,362 of record CALMRR010000118.1, on the reverse strand, counting down.
CTCTGCCGCATTTTTCCCGGCAACAAAGGTATCTTGGTTTATAAAAACAACCTGAACGGCATATGTTTTTTCAATAAGCCTTATAAAGTCTTCAAAAAAAATCTCATCTGACCACAAACTCAACTTTTCCTGAGGAAATGGCTCCATCCTTATCCAATTGAGTTTCAACTCCTGTGAAAAAAGATTAAGAAGATCTCCTAGCCTAATTTCTTTTAAAAAAAGTTTTTCAAAGTTTAAAGCCCCTCTTCCGTTGAATATCAGACGGTTTTTACCATCAACTAACGGTTTTACCGGCATGAGAGTTCTTATCTCCAGCATATTGGAAAGTATTTCGACAGATCTCAAAGGGCCTTTTTCAATTTTATATGACTGCGGTATAAACAGTTCTTCTCCGAAAAGTATCTTATGAACCGTCAGTTCACTGTTTGAAACCAACGTATACTCCTTTTCAAAGTCAAACAGTATTATGTTGGCATTTGTTTTTCTATCGTAGTCTATGCTCATCGTAAAAGAAAGAACCGTCAAAAGAAATAAGCCTATTACCAGGGAACTTTTTTTCATAAGATTATCTCAACCTCTTTTTCCGGAGTAAGTACAAGTATCCCGTCATCGAATATTCCCATAATCTGTCTGTTACCGATAGCTTCTCCCTCGCATACATTCAAAAGCTCATCGTTAAAGTAGATATACGCACTCTTTACTCCATTTTTCACCATTACTCCGGCAAATCTTATACAATCTGGCATAAAGCTCTTGAATGAATCCTTCATCGACCACAGATACTCCAGAGAAAAGGTCTTTCCGTCAAATATACTCTGGGCTATTTCTTTACTTTCAGTACAAACAAGTGTTTTATAAGCAAACTCATCTTCTTCTGGCAGAGTTTGTTTAATCTGCAGGGTAAAGTCAGTAGAGATATTATTCACACTGCTGGTATCCCTGAGCAGTTTTATACTCTCGACCTTTGAGTCGTCAGCCAAAACAGCGCTCATAAATTTTTTCAGTTCTTTATTTGAAAATTTTCTGTTTATCAAACCGCTGCCTATACTGTGCAGTATAAAGATCTGCTCCCTATAAGGCTCTTTCTTGGAAAGAATTGAAAGTATAAAAAAGACAGACAGCAGTACTCCGATCACCAAAGCCCTTATTCTCATAACCTCTCCTTATTCAGTAAATATACTGAGAAAGACTATGCTCTTTTCTCCCGTTTTCAACTCAGAAATCTTTTTTACGCTATACTTTGTGATTATCTCCTGACCTTCTGACAGCTCAAGCATAACCGTACTCTCTATCCTTCCGCTCAAATATGTAAACTCTATCAATCTGGCATCATACTTTTCAAGAAATCCGAAAAACTCAGATATCTCATTCTTTTCTTCCCTGATACTTTTGAGATACTGCTCATATCTGGTCTTTTCGTATTTTTTTTCATTGGATGCCTTTTTTTTGCTTGATACTCCCACAAAAAAAGAGTATGCGGTCATAACCGCCAGTATTATTATTAATAAATCCAGCAGCAATAAAAACGGTTTCCTTGATAAACTCTTTACAGAAAAAATCATAGCCCACCCTTTTTAGCATATTCCAACACTGCTTTATTAATATCCTGAACAGAAAATGAAACATCATACTCATGCCTATCACAAACGATTCCGTTCTTAATGTAATATTTATTCCTTTCAAAAAAGTATGAGCAGCAAGGAAATTTTATAACATACTCTCCAGACGGCATTTTAAGCAAGGTATCTACTGCCAACAGTTGCTGCGGGATGAATATATCCTGAATAGGCGATAATCTCTTTTTAAGCCAATGCGACTTGTCATAGATTAAATAGTACTTTTCATCCCAGCTTCCCATTTCAAAGAACCCGACTCTTTTACTGATACCCTTTTTGAAAAGATCCTTCAAAAGGTGCTGCTCTGTCTGGTATGACTGTATGTAACAGTCCATATGACCTACTCCTATCTTCTTTCCATTGTACTTCAAAAATATTGTTTTTTTCACGGTAACGTCACCGCCGCGGTTACAGGAACCACTTTCAGCACGGTTTGATTCTTCCTGTCAACTATAATCCCTCCGGGACTTTTTATGTATCCGTCATCAAACGTCAGCTCTCTATAGGAGTACTGATTAATTTTGAACGTAAAGTAATTATTTCTGAATCCGGCAATAACCGATGTTTTGCTTGCATAAATATCTGCTTTGCGGGAAATAAAAGATACAGTCCTCATGCGGTTTATCGTTTTTACGGCCAGTACCTGGTCAGAAAGTCTTTCAAAGTACCTATACAGAGGAAGAATGCTTACGGCACAAAGAGATGAGAACATTATCACTTCTGCAATAAGATATATACTCAGTTCC
>CALMRR010000117.1 GCA_937871925.1 uncultured Petrotoga sp. | reverse complement strand
CATCTGGAAAGCTGTTACGGATACGATGACCCTTCTTCATTTTCAGACTGGTACAGCATTCCTAAAAAGACAGGACTTGAAACAATTGTAGATCCTTTTGAATACACTATAAAAAATGAACCAGTTCTGCTCATAAGCTACTCTGTTCCAATCTTTTATAATAATACTTTTATAGGTGTCGCTGGAGTTGATATTTCAAATATACAATTGAAAAGTTTTGTTTCCGGATTAACCTCAATAAATGATTCGAAGGTTTTTATTATTTCTTCAACAGGAAAGTTCATGGTTCATCCGGACGATACCTTTCTTGGAAAAAAGTTTGAATCCTTTTTATCTTTTAGAAACACAGATGAAAAGAAAATACTGGCTGCAATGCATTCAGGAAAATTGAATTCCTTCTTTGATTACTCTTACTTTGAATCTTCAAATACTCTTAACATAATAGTCCCTATAAAAATTACAAAGTATACTTCTTCGATCACGCTTTTAATGACAATGAATACCGATAAACTTTTTTACCAGTCAAACAAAATACTTAATTTTGTCCTTATGGTGCTTCTTGTTTCTATTATATTCTCCATCACTTTTATTTTCATACTAAGCAATCGAATAACCTCTCCGATAATTGAGCTTGCAGAGAAAGTTCGTGCATTGGGCCATGGAGATTTTAATATTAGTTTTGAAAGCGTAAGAAATGATGAGATAGCGCTTATATCTAGAGAACTTGATAAAATGTCCAAAGCACTTATTCAAAAGATGAAAGAAATAAATCAGAAGAATGATCTGCTCAACGACAAAAATCAGGAACTGGCGAGCTCTTACAGAAGTTTACAGTCGAAAGAAATGGAATTACGGACTCTTTATGAAACGATTTCAAAAAACAAAAATATTTTAGATGAAAAAAATCAAGAACTGGAAAAGCTCAACATAAGACTTAATGAACTATTACGGCTTGAAACCATGAGTAAAGAAAGATTTATGGGCTTTCTAAATGTCACTGGAGAGTTTTCGGATATACTCCTTCTTTCTGACTCTCAGATTATAAGGCGTCTTATGATAAACACATCTTCGATGCTTAAGAATGACTATAGTATATCTATTCTTTTTGATGAAGATTTGAACATAAAAGATATATCAACTGTCGGTCCTAAAGCTTTAAACATTGATTTTATAAATT
>CALMRR010000116.1 GCA_937871925.1 uncultured Petrotoga sp. | reverse complement strand
AACCTGCTTATAGAAAAATGTAAAGGCGGGTCTTGATCATATCTTTTTAAATAAAATTCTTGAAGAGTTTAAAACTGCAATAAGGGCTACTCCTACATCCGCAAATATGGCATGCCACATATTGGTCAGCCCGAATGTGCTTAAGACTATAACCGATGCTTTTACTGCAATTGAAAAAATTATATTGACAACAGCGGTTTTTTGAGTGATTCTGGCAATTTTTATTGCATTTATAATACTTGCCGGATTATCGTTCATTATTACTATGTCCGAGGCCTGAACAGCTGCCTGACTTCCGGCTTTTCCCATAGATAATGAGATATCTGCCTTTGCCATTACAGGCGAGTCGTTTATGCCATCGCCCACAAATACGACACTGTGGTTTTTCTTTTTTCTTTGAAGCATCTTATCCAGTACTTCAAGTTTTTGACCGGGGAGAAGTTTTGAAAAAACATTCTCTTTTTTGATTCCGAGTTGCGAAGCAACCTCAAGTGCGCTTTCTGTTTTATCGCCTGTTAGTATATAGGTTTCGATCTTCTGATCTGCAAAAAACTTTATGGTTTGAAAGGCCTGGGGCTTGACAGAGTCGCTGAAAGTTATCTTTCCCGCATAATTTCCTGCAACAGCTATATATATGCAGCTCCTACCGTCGGTTGCTCCGGTAAGATTTGTTTCAGAAACAGAGATACTTTCCTTTAGATACTCATATCTTCCGCAAATCAGCTCAACACCTTCATATGTGGCTTTTATACCTTTTCCCATAACTTCTTCATACTTTTCTATCTTTTTTTCGTCTATCGTTCCATAATCTTTTGTATACTTCTTTATTACTGAAACTGCAACGGGGTGTGAAGAATGAACTTCACATACAGCCGCATAAAAAAGCAATGATTGGGGAGTGTATCCCTCTGCCGGTATAATTGACGTTATTTCAAGCTCTCCACTTGTAAGGGTTCCTGTTTTATCAAAAAGAACGCTGTCAATGGCATTTAGCCCCTCAAGGTAATTAGTTCCTTTCAGCAGTATACCTTTTTTGGATGCCACACCCGCTCCGGCAAAGTATGCCAGGGGTACCGAGAGAACAAGTGCGCAGGGACAGGAAACAACAAGAAATATAAGTGCCCTGTAAAGCCATTCTGAAAAAGGCTGTCCTAAAAATACCGGAGGAATAACTGCTGTCAATAATGCCGCTAGGAGAACCGCAGGGGTATAGTATCTTGCAAACTTAGTTATAAACTGTTCTGTTTTGGACTTCTTTTCAGCGCTGTTCTGAACCATCTCTATTATTTTTGATACCGTTGACTCAGTAAATGGTCTTGAAGCTTTTACTGTAATAAGAGAGCTCTGATTTACATACCCGGAAAGAACCTCGTCACCACGGACTATGCCAACAGGCATATACTCACCGGTTATAGCGCTCGTATCAGCATAAGAACTTCCGTGTACGATAACTCCGTCAAGCGGTATTTTTTCCCCCGGCTTTACCACGAACTCATCACCCGTGCTTATGGTTTGAGGAGAAACCTGTACAGTTTTACCGTCCCTTATTACGTTTACATACTCCGGCTTAAGATCAAGCAGAGCTTTTATGGAGTTTTTAGTATTTTTTACCGCCGTATCCTGGAAGAACTCGCCTATTTTATAGAAAATCATTACGGCAACCGCTTCAGGGTACTCTTTTATTGCAAATGCACCCAAAGATGCCACAGTCATAAGAAAATTTTCATTGAAAATATTTTTAGCAGAAATCCCCTTATAGGCTTTTATGATTACATCCCATCCGATTATTATATATGCGCATGCGTACAGAAGCACGCTCATATAATGGTTGGCTCTGAAAGCAAGAGCACACAAAAATACCGCAACTCCTGCTGTAAAAGCATACAGTTCTTTTTTGGAAAGCTTGTTAAGCTCTTCTTCTTGCTTTTGAGATATGTTTTCAACTATTTCTACATCAGGTTCCAGTTTTTTTACTATAGAATTGGTTTTGAGCATTATAGCCGCCATATTTTCCTGCCCGGATATTTCTATACTAAGGGTTTTGGTCATAAAGTTCAGAGTGGCTTTGTCAACCCCATCTATTTTGTTTACCCGTTCCTCAATCTTTCTTGCACAGTTGGCACAGTCAAGTCCCTGAAGGGTCACTTCTTTTTTTATTTTTTTCATAGGACACCTACTCTTCAAGATGATTTATGGCCTGATCAAACATCTTTCGTACATGCTCGTCGGCCATAGAGTAATAAACAGCCTTTCCTTCCTTGCGGAATTTTATGAGCCGTGCCTGCTTAAGTATTCTAAGCTGATGAGATACGGCGGACTGCTTCATTTCAAGCACACTTGCAAGGTCACATACACACATTTCGCTCACAAAAAGAGCATCAAGAATCTTTACTCTTGTACTGTCACCGAAAACCTTAAAAAGCTCTGCCATATCATAGATAATTTCATCATCAGACATTTCTTTACGGACTTTTTCCACAATATCCCTGTGTTCTGAAACGCAGTCACAGGAAGGAATTTTCTCTTCGTACTCCATAATTCACCTCTTTTTATCTGCAAAGTATTCAGTAGATTATATGAACATATGAATATATATTCATATGAATGATAACTCATTTCCAGATAAATGTCAAGCAAAAAAAATGCAGATACTTAAGTATCTGCAATTCATCTATATCAGATTCTGCTTAAGAATCCATCATATTCTTTATCGGTACCTAAGTAATCGAATATCAGGGTTCCTTCCCTGGAAAGGTTTATGGCAGTTTCCAAATCGATTCTTTCATGAAAAAGATCAAAATAATACTCATTGGTCTTTTCATCGCGTCTAAGCTGCGCATAATTAAGGCTTTCTATTGCAAGACTGTCAGAAAAAGCGTCATCTTCGTTTGTTCTGTGAAGAGCATAAAAAGCATTTTCCTGCAGATAAAAGTCGTCGTAGTACTCCAGAGGGTCTATCAAGACAAACCACTTCCTTTTTTTTATAAGATTATCTTACCTTATAACATATTTTTGTAAAAATTGCAAGTGGCTGTCCTGTATCGTATGTTAAATTATATAGCGCCTATCACCCAAGTGCTTTTCTGACTAAAATATAGGTTTATATCTTGGTTAAGCACAGGGAGCTGGTTTTCCATGGAGTTATATGAAAGAACATGTACGCTTTGTCCGCCGGATAGTTTTACATCATACTCAAAATGTGAGCCCAGAAAGACATATTTTTCTATTTTTCCGCTGAACATATTCTCGCGGTTCTCTTTTTCCAGACTTATAGCCTGAGGACGCAGGATGATGTTTGTATCATCTCCTTCTTTAAAGGTTTTTTTGGTAGTACCGTAGAAAGTTTGATTCAGTTCTTTGCTGAAAACTTTTATCTGCGTACCTTCCTGTGAGATAACCTTGGTTTTTATAATGTTGACAGTTCCGATAAAATCGGCAACAAACCTGTTTTCAGGGTAAGCATATACCTCAAAAGGTGATCCTACTTGCATTATCTTTCCCTTGTCCATTATAACTACCTTATCGGAAATACTCATAGCCTCTGTCTGGTCGTGAGTAACGTATATGCTGGTAATATTCAGTTCTTTCTGGATTCTTCTTATTTCAAGCCTCATATTTTCACGCAGTTTAGCATCAAGGTTGGAAAGAGGTTCGTCAAAAAGCAGAACCTTGGGTTCCATAACTATGCATCTGGCGAGAGCCACTCTCTGCTGCTGTCCGCCGGATATCTGATCCGGTCTGCGCTTTTCCATTCCATTAAGTCCCGTAAGCTCTATTATCTTGTCGGCTTTCTGTTTGACTATATTTTTGGGAAGTTTTTTAATTCTAAGTCCAAACTCTATGTTTTCTCTTATATTCAGATGCGGAAAAAGTGCATAACTCTGGAACATCATAGATATATCCCGTTTGTTGGGAGGGTCATTGGTAATATCTGCTCCTTCCAGAATGACTTTTCCTGACGAGGGAACTTCAAATCCTGATACCATTCTAAGCGTTGTTGTTTTTCCGCAGCCTGACGGGCCAAGAAAAGTTACAAGCTCGCCTTTGTTTATGGAAAGATTAAAATCTTCAACCGCAACGTTTTCAACTCCGTCGCTTTTAAATACTTTTCTTATGTTTTTAAGTTCAAGACTCAAAGATATCACCTCTGTCCGTTGATTAAGGATACTTTATTTTTCAGAAAAAGTTTCAGAATGCGCATAAATGCAAATATTATCAGAATAAGTATTACAGAAAACGCACATGCTTCGGAAAGTCTTCCGGAATCTGTCTGCGAAAGAATCTGAACGGTCATAAGGTTCCAGTTGGCTGACACAAGAAAGATAGCAGCACTTATAGCCGTCATAGAGCGTACGAAAGAGTAGACGCAGGCAGAAAAAAAAGCAGGTATTATGAGCGGAAGGGTAACCTTTCCAAAAACAGTTCTGTCATCTGCACCCAAAGTATATGCAGCCTCTTCGATTGCCGGGTCGACTTGGTTTAAAAGAGCCGTTCCGGATTGAATACCTACGGGAATATATCTGAATACAAAGTTCAGCACAAGTATGGTAAGAGTTCCGGTAAGCAGGAGGGGCTTATTGTTGAAAGCCAGAATGTAGCCTATGCCGATTACCGTTCCCGGAACAGCAAAGCTGAGTAAAGATGTGAACTCCATAATTCTTTTTCCCGGAAATACTTTCCGCACAAGCAAAAAGGCGATTATCATTCCCAGCACGGCTGATATGGGAGTAGATGTAAGGGCAAGCGTAAGAGTATCCTTTATTGACTCAATGCCCACATCGAGAACATATCTGAAGTTTTCAAGAGTCAGAGTATTGTTCATTCCCCATATCTTGGAGAATGCTCCGAAAAAAATTATTACATATATCAGAAGTATAAATAAACTTACTAAAAGTACAAAAAGGAAAAGCAGCCATTTTGCAAAAGGACTTACGCTTTTTATAGACGAAGTCGTAGGTTTTCCCGAAACGGTTATGTACTTTTTCTTTCCTATCCAATATTTTTGAAGTATGAAAGCTATGAGACTTGGTAGTAAAAGCCATACAGCCATTGCTGCACCGCTTTTCAGATCAAACATTCCGGTTATCTGAAGGTATGCTTGAACCGATAAAATCGGAAATCTTGAACCAGCAAGGATTAAAGGATTTCCAAAATCGGCAAGTGACTCTATGAAAAGAACAAGCATGGTACTTGCAATTCCCGGAACAGAAAGAGGAAGTATCACTTTGAAAAAGACCTGAAGCCGGTTGGCTTTTAAGTTAAAGGCAGCATCTTCAAGAGTGGGGGATATTGTTGATATAACTCCGTCCAGAGTTATAAACGCTACCGGGAAAAACGAAATAGTCTGTGCTATCATAAGCCCCCACAGTCCATAGACCGGGAAGTTTCTCACACCAAAAATTCCTGCCGTTATGAGGCCGTTAAAGCCAAAAAGCATTATTATGGAAAGTGCTCCTATGAACGGTGGAAATACCATAGGCATAAGGGCGACAGCTTTAAAAAAACGTTTAAAAGGAAGTCCTGCCCTGTTTATTGCATATGCGTAGAGAAAACCCAGAAAAGTTCCTATCACTGCGGTAAGTACCGCTACAAGGATAGAATTGTAGAAACCCTGGCGTATATACCCGCTTTTAAAAACGGTTTTATACACTTCAAGCGAAAAATTGCTGTTGCTGTCTGTAAAACTTGTTTGAAAAACCTTTATAAGTGGATAGACTATAAAAATAAAAAGTGCTATAAAAATTAGTATAACCAGAACAAGAACTGTCGGATTTTTAAGAAGAGCTTTAAACCGGTTTTTACTTTCCTCTTTTATCAAGGTCATCTTTCCCTCCAAAAAAGGGGGAAGTTAATCCCCCTGTTTTTATTTTACCGGAAGTACCAATTCTATCCATTTGTCAGTAAGACGTTTTTTGTTATCTGCGGCCCATTTCTCATCAACCGTTATAAGCTTAATGGTTGAAAGTGGCTGCAGGTTTCCAAAGTTCACATCGCTTCTTACAGGATAAAAATAGGTTTTGACATCCACAATTGCCTGTTGACCATTTTTGGACATGAGCCAGTCAACCAGCTTGGAGGCTTCCTGCATATTTTTGGTTCCGTTCACTATTGAGACACATGCCGATTCGTAAGGAACGCCTTCTGCAGGGAAGACTATTTCTATAGGATATCCCTGATCTTTAAACTCAAAGAAAGCAGGAGTAAACTGTATTCCGATACCTGCCTGACCTACTCCGACGGTTTTTGATGGTCCTGTTCCTGACTGGGTATAAGACTGAACATTTTTAGCTATCTTCTTTAAATAGTTGAAGGCTTCATCCTCACCGTAAATCTTAACCAACCCGGTTATAAAAGAGTATGCCGTTCCGGAAGATTGAGGATTCGGATACTGTATCATATTGGTATATACATATTTGGTGAGATCCTGCCATGTTTTTGGGACAGCTGCTTTTATCTGTTCCATAACCTTAAGATTCACACCAATTCCAATAGGATTCATATAAAAAGTGTGATAGTACCCTTCGCTGTCATAAAAATCCTGGCTTATATTTTCAATTTTGAGGTTGTAAGGCGTAGTCAGTTTCTTTTCTTTTGCAAGAATGTGGTTTGACATCGGAGCGCCGAACCACACGTCTGCCTGTGGATTGGTCTTTTCAGCTTCAAGCCTTGTTAAAGCCGGTCCGGAAGAAAGAAAAACAAACTTTACCTTTACACCTGTTTCTTCGGAAAATTTGTTAAGGATCTTTCGTGCATTTGCCTCATCCACGCTTGAATACACTATAAGCTCTGCAAACAAAGCACTTACAGAAAGAAGTATTCCTAAAAATGCTAAAAACTTTTTCATATCAGTATTGCCCCCTTTTTTTAGAGTTTATATAGATTTTAATAGAAAATTCTAATAAAAATCTTTTTGAAATGTATTAAAATTGTAATAAAAAACATCTTTGTAATAAAAAAGAATTTTCCGTAATGAAAACGAAAAATTCTCTATTAAAAGGCTTTTATTGACTGTAGACAATACTATATTACTTTAAAGACTGTTCTTTCGATATTTTTTCCAGTATATCTTTGAAATAACTTATTACAGGGTTATTTTCACTGCCGTAGTACTCCCCGTCTATTCTCAGATCTTTGTTAAGAATAAAGCTGCTGGTGTTGTTGTCAAGAAAATAAAACTCTCCTGTTACTGACTGTTCGCCGTCAGAAGGGATGGTGTTTTCGGTATAGTAAGGAAGAGATCTGATTCTGGACCATAAATCTATTATTACCTCAGGATTCTCCAACTTATACTTTTTTCCATCCATACTGAACTCAATTTTGAGAGGAATACTCTCCTCAAGCCTGCTGGAAGATGACTGTACCGAATCTATAAAAACAGGTCTGTCAAACTTTTCATATATTGATTTGAGACCGAAGAAAAAAATTAGAAACAGAACAAGAAAAAAGTTCATGGCTGCCAAGAAAAGTTTTTTATTCAGACAGACCATCTCCTTTACGCAAAGAAAGAGTTACACGTGTATAGTTGTTCTCCTCGCTAATGATATTTATACTTCCGTTCTGTTTTTTCATAATCTCTCTGGCAATAAAAAGACCCAGTCCGGAACTCTTCTTCTGATTTTTTCCGGTAGTATAGAAAGGTTCAAAAATTTTTTCTAGGTCATCTTTACTTATGCCATTGCCGTTGTCTATGATATCTAGAAGATATGTGTCTTTTGATGATTCTGTGTTTATGTGTATTACTGTGCAGTCGCTGTGTTTTATGCAGTTATCAAGTATATTCATGAGTACTTCCTGGGTCTTTGCATAATCGGCAATTACGTAAGAATTTTCCAAAGCTGCTTCAGTTTTTATGCCGAACTTGTCAAGTCTTGGTTTTAGTGCCTGAATACACTCAAGGACGGCTTTTTTTATATCGAAAACGGAAAGATTCAGTTCAAACTCATTCCTCCCAAGGTTTGACATATAAAGCATTTCTTCTACAAGCTCAAGAAGTCTTCTCCCCTGTTGGTTTATATATCCGGTTGCTGTATCAAAATCCTTTTTATCTTTAATCTTGGGCAGAATATCAGAGTATCCTATTATGGAGGTGAGAGGAGTTTTAAGCTCATGTGCTACATTATCAACAAATCTTTTCTGTTTCTGTTTTTCCTGCTTAAGATTATCTATGTATTTGCTGAGTTTTTCGGCCATGACGTTAAAGGAACTGCTTAAATCTTGTATCTCGTCGTTAGAAGAAATAGAAATCTTTGCATTGAAAGTCCCTTCAGCAATTTTGTCAGCTTCATCCTTAAGTTTTACGAGAGGTCGGGTTATTGAATAAGCGTAAAAATAGCTTATTACTCCGCCTGTCAAAAGAGAAACAACTCCAAGAAGCAGAATGACGTATGTGTTTTTATAAAGAAGCTCCATTTCCTGTACGAGAGGATATACATATCTCAAACATCCGATCACTTCGTTTTCATGATAAATGGGACAGGATATAAAAAGTGTCTGTGTTCCGCCGGTGTTTTTTATTATGTAGGTTCTTTTTCCATTCGAAGCATAGTATACATCCTGATATACATAATACAAATTCTTTGGGTAAGATATACCCAAAAGATCTTTTCTGTTATTATAAATCTCAGTCTGGATACCAAGCTTATTTCCTATGTATGCACAAAGAAAAGGGCTCTTTGAAACTAATGAATCAAGTGCCTGTGAAAGTGTCTGGTTGGCAATAAAACCGGAGATATACTTTTGATAAAAGGAAAGATCGGAATTCAAAGACTCAACCGTCTTGTTTATGACCGTAGAGTACAATGTGTTGGTTATTATGAAAAATATGGCTGAAAAGAGAAGAATAAGAATCATGGCATTCTGGATAATTATTTTTGATCTGAGGGAAAAACGCATCTTATTGAACCTCAAACTTATATCCGATGCCATATAAAGTTACAATACTCTCACCGTGTATTCCTAGCTTTTTACGAATTCTCTGTATCAGAGCATCAAGTGCACGTGTGTCTATACTGCTGTCATAACCCCACACCTGTGTAAGAAGTTCTTCTCTCCTGAATACAGTTCCGTTATTTTTTACAAGCAGGTACAGAACATCAAACTCCTTCTTTGTCAGATACACTTCGCTACCGTCTATAAAAGCCTTTCTTGCAGACTGATCCATACGTAGAAAACCACTGCTCAGTACGCATGATTTTTGAGAATGATTTCTGTCCATTCTTTTTTCAATGGCCTTTATTCTGAGAATGAGCTCTCTGCTGTCAAAGGGCTTTGATATATAATCGTCAGCCCCGCAGTAAAGACCCATAAGTCTGTCATTTATCTGGCTTTTAGCGGTCAACAGGATAACGGGTGTATCTACACCGCTGCTTCTTAGTTCTTTAAGAAGGTTCAGTCCGTCGTATATGCCCAACATTACATCAAGAATTATAAAATCAGGATTTTCGTGTTCGATGACCGATGAAAAATCCTTACCGCTGTCTAAGGTTATTACGTCATAATTTTCAAGTATCAAGGACATGCGTACAAGATCAAGTATGCTCTGCTCATCGTCAACAACAAGTATTTTCATAGTGTCTCCTTCGGCTTTTAATATCCACATTAATTATACCGTAAAGGAGAATTTTTCTTAACTTTTTGGTTTAAGAGAAACTGTGCATAGGCTCAGTTACTATCCGGAACTGTTCTGACTATCTTTTACAGTAAATGAAAAGGTATAGTCACTGTAAGTTTCATAACGCAGGACGAACCCGTTTTTATCAGTATACTTTTCTTTATCTTTCGTGGAGTGAGCGTACACAACAGCTTATGATATACGCATACAGCCTATAAGTACTACATTTCTCCCAACAACAGATCTACCAATGTAGGGTTTAGAATTGTAAAAACCGCAAATTAATTTTAGGTATAAAGTGCGACACATCCGAGCGGATACAAGACATCCGAGCGGAATGTGCCACACTTTATTTTTTAGGATGGAAATAAATGAATGGTAGTTTGTTATAATGGTATAAACAGCGGATATGAAATATCCGAGCGGATACAAAACATCCAACGGATATGAAATATCCGAGTTGAAATTAATTTTACGGGGGATATATGCATGAATGACTTTCTTTCTGAAAAGATTATAGTTCCTTTTTTAAGCGGGAATATTGAGAAAGACGTTATTGATTTTTTTAATGCCAATGGTTGTGAAGATACTGCCCGGCACAGCATTAGGGTTTCGCAGGCGGCACGTGAACTTGCCATGATTTATAAGGTTGATGCAAAGAGTGCTTGGATGTGCGGACTGCTTCATGACACGGGAAGGGTTCTTTCCGATGAAAATAAAGTTGAGCTATTGGAAGTGCTTTCTATGGAAGTACTCGCTCAGGAGTATGTGAATCCCGGAGTTCTGCATCAGAAAGTATCGGCATTTATGGTAAAAGACATCTTTGATATTGATGCAAAAGATATTTTAAGTGCTGTTGGGTGCCATAGTACTCTGAAAAAAAATCCTTCCGTAATGGATATGATTCTTTTTGTAAGCGATAAGCTTTCATGGGAGGATGACAGATCATTGAGCTGGTATGAAAAGATGAAAAAGTATTCCAGCGTCAGTCTTGAAAAAGCATGTTATGAGTATATAAAGTATTTTCTGAAGGATGCAGACAGAAAAGTCATACATCCTTGGATTTTGGACGCATACTATTATCTTAGCGAAAAGGTCTGTGACGACCTTAGCATTGAGTGAAGGCGATAAAAAGTGGAAAGGTATAAGTATAAGGTTGTTGTGGTTAGCGGAGGAGCAGCCGGCATCGGCAGAGAGATAGCCAAAGCTTATGGAGCAGAGGCTGCAAGCGTTGTTATAGCAGATATTGATGCAGATGGCGGAGAAAAAACCAAAGATGAAATCCTATCTTGCGGCGGGGACTGTGAATTTTTCAGAACAGATGTTGGAAACGAGAAGGATGTAATATCGTTAATGAACTTTATTGGTCAAAAATACGGAAAGATTGATGTGCTTATAAATAATGCAGGGATATTTGATAAGATTAATATTCAGGAGATGACTTTAAGCCGTTGGCAGCGGGTCATAGATGTAAATCTTACCGGACCTTTTCTTTGCAGTAAGTATGCCATTGAACATATAAAGCCTTCAGGCGGAAGTATAGTAAACATATCAAGCACAAGAGCCTTGATGTCCGAAGGTGACAGCGAAGCCTATGATGCTTCCAAGTCAGGTCTTCTGGGGCTTACCAGGTCTTTGGCGGTCAGTCTTAGTGAGAGACGGATAAGGGTAAATGCAGTCTCTCCGGGTTGGATAGAAACAAAGGGGCAGGAGCTGAGAAATGTGGATCATCTTCAGCATCCTGCCGCAAGAGTTGGTATTCCATCCGATATCGCCGGGCTTTGTCTTTTTATAACAAGTGATGAGGCTGGTTTTATAACCGGTGCAAACTTTATTGCCGATGGCGGAATGACGGTAAAGATGGTTTATGAACCATAAACTAAAGTTCGTAAAGGATGTATGGGATTTCCATTTCTTCTTTGGTAAGTCCGCCATGCATGCCTTTGAAGTCCATTGAAAATACATCTTCCTCATACCACCATACCCCTTTATTCTGATAAGGAAGTATGCATATATCCCCGACTCTTGATAAAAATTTTTTGCTTGCGCAGCTAGAGCCAAAAAAATTCTGATCTAGCAGTTCCTTAGTTTTGATGACTTTTGCTGTGGATTCAAGATTTTTTGTAAGAAGTGCGGCTGTTTCATCAATCATGTTATGCTGAACATGAATAAAAAAGTCTCTGTAAGAGCCGCCCGGAACCAAAGGTCTTGCGACAGAGTTTTTTTTCAGGGCACCGACGACATCTTCCATATTGTTTATATATACTCCCTGGTCAAGTTTTACAGTTGTCTGACCATGATCGGCAGAAAGTATGAAAAGAGTTTTTCCATCTCGGGGAAGTTTTTTAAAAAGTATTTCCTCCAGGGATGTCATAAAACAAGTCAGCTGTGCCTGCGCTTGTTTAGAGTATGGTCCATACAGATGACATATGGAGTCCAGTTCAGAATAATAGAACTGAAAGTAGCCTTTTTCCTGTTCAGTTACTGTCTGAAGCAGTTCCGATAATCCCTGTGCAAAAGTTGTGTAGCTTACAGGCACGGAGTTTCTGACAGCTTTTCTGGTGTATGGCGAGTTAACAATTGAGGCAGGCATAAAGAGAAAAGATTCAATATTTTTTTCTTTAAAAACAGAGTAGATATTGTCAAAATCAAAGACTTTATCTATGGTATCGGCTGCTTTGCTGAGTACTGTGTTTTTCTGTGCCGGCAGTCTGTACATGAATGGTGCAAATATATCGTCAAACTCAGGTTCGTAATAGAACCATTCCATTATACCGTGCTGCTGAACCTGCATTCCGCTGTGAAGGGTTGTTATTTCGGCGGTTGTGGTTGAGGGGAACTGTGAGGTAAGTTTTGAGGTTTTACCGTTTACAAGCAGCTCCTTTAACACAGGAAAGCTGTCTGAAAACATTTCAAGCAAATTCCAGCCAAAGGCATCTATAAGAATGAAGATAACCTTGTCATACTTTTTTTTAGGGTCAATGGCAGTATCCGGCGGAAGAAGGTTATGTCTGTTTCCGTTTTCAGTAAGGTATGAAAAGATTGTATAAGGAATATTTGAAAAACAGTACTTCTCATAATCGGGTTTTAAAAATCCTTCAAAGGTCATTGTTTTAAGATGCTCAATAGATTTTTTGTTTATCATGGTTTCCTCCTGTAAATATATTTTTCGTATTAACTATATTATATACGATTTTCTGGTTTAACATACTAATAGAATCGGGGTGGAAGTATGTATAAGTACATAATCATATTGAGTTTTTTATTTTTTGCAGTTCCATTCCTTATTCCTGTAGATTCAGTTGGTGGAACGGTTGATGAAAAAGTTCTGGCGGATGATGATAGTCTTTTTTTATCTGTAGAAGGTATTGATCTTCATTACAAAATAGAAAGGGGAGAATCGAAAAGGAATTTTATTCTGCTTCATGGATTCGGATCTAATCTTTGGACATGGGAAAAAATATCAAAACCTCTTTCTAAATTTGGAACGGTGGTTTCTTACGATAGACCCGCTTTTGGTCTTACTTCAAGACCACTTTCATTTGTACAAGAAAATCCCTATGCTTATGAATATCAGCCTGAAATATTTTTTAAGTTAATGGACAGGCTTAAGCTTACAAAAGCCATTATTGTGGCAAACTCTGCTGGTGCAGATACTGCAATTAGAGCTTATTTCAGGGCTCCTTCGAGAGTAGAGGGTATAATCCTTATTGCTCCTTCTTTTGGTGAGGATAACAGTTCATTCTCTTTTTTTTCAAAGCTAGCAGAAGTTCCACAGTATGATATGTTGGGACCGCTCATAAGCCGAATTTTAAAAGATAGCGGAGAGAGTATTCTAAAAAGTGCATGGTATGATCCTTCCCGTATAAGTGAAAAAGATCTTGAAGGGTACAGAAAAAATATACTTGTCAATAATTGGGATACTGCTTTATGGAACTTTACAAAAGCTTCGCTTTACAGAACCTCTGTGGGAAGGATAGAAGATATAGAATGCCCTGTTCTTGTTCTGAGCGGGGACTCAGATGTTATAATACCTTTAGACAAAAGCATGGAAGTTGCAAGAAAGATAAAGACTTCTTCTTTCAAGGTGATAGAAAAGTGCGGACATCTTCCACAGGAAGAAAGACCAGAAGAGCTTATGGCGGCAATAATTGAATTTATAACAAGTCTGGATTCAGATTGAAATATCAAGGAGAATAATATGCAGAACGGAAAGGTATACAGATGTGTTTTTTGTGAAGACAAAGTACTTGTAAAAACAGTGAACGGTAGATTAGTGCTTCCGCTGGAAGAGGATATTCAGAGCATGAAGGCGGATACAAAGCATCCGAAAGAATTTTGCTGCACAAGACAGCTTCAGGATATTTTTGGCAACATAGTCCAAGTATATGAAACTTTGAACTTTCAGGAAAGACAGGATTTCTTTTTTTCATCCATGAGACCTCTTCTTGCAGAGTTTGAGACAGATGAATTTTCGGCTGTGGCAAAGGCTTATCAAAAAATTAACTGGAATAAGAAAAATAAGTACTGTCGAAGATGCGGAGCAGAGATTTCTGCTGAAAATCCAGATGGTTCAAAAACTTGTTCCAAGTGTGGGCTTGTGGTTTATCCAGAGATATCCCCGGCAATAATCGTTGCCGTCACAAAGGGAGACAGACTTCTTCTTGCTCACAATACAAATTTCAAAAGTAATATGTACAGTATAATTGCAGGTTTTGTAGAAATGGGAGAAAGCCTTGAGGATTGTGTCAGAAGGGAGGTTATGGAAGAGGTCGGAATACATGTCAAGAATATAAAATATTTTTCCAGCCAGCCATGGCCATTTCCTAATGGTCTCATGATAGGCTTTACCGCCGAATGGGAAAGCGGGGAGATAACGCCGGACGGCTGTGAAATTCATGATGCTAAGTGGTTTTTACCTTCAGAGTTTCCGAATCTTCCTATGGGTGGCAGTATTTCAATGATGCTTATACAAGATTATGTAAGGAGATACAACGAGGGATTACTTTTTTAAACCAAAGTACTGTATTATTGATTTGGCTATTATTTCTGCATATGTATCCTGATATGCTCCGTCAAGAAAGCAGTTCTCAACTTCAGGATTACTAAGATAATCAAGTTCAAAAAGAACAGCTGGACACTGGGCGTATGCCAGAACCCAAAAGTCCTGTGGGAATATGCCGCGCGAGCATACTCCCTTCAGCAGAGCCCAGCTATTTAAAAGTATGGAGTAATATCGGCTGTCTCTTATTGTGTTTTCTTTGCTTTGAATAATCGGAAGCAATATACTCTGAAAATCTTCATCAAGATTTTCTCTTTTTAATAGCCGGTTTGAGTAGTTTTGAGCGGTAAAGTCGTAGTAATATATTTCCGATCCTCTAAGTTGTCTGTTCTGGGGAAAAGAGTTCATATGAATACTTATAAAAAGATCGGCATCATTTTGTTCTGCAATGGCAGATCTTTTTTCAAGTTCAGTATATATATCTATGGTTCTTGTCATAATTGTGTCAATCTCATAATTTTTTAGGAGTTCGACGGTTTTTAAGGCAACCCGGAGATTTATGTCCTTTTCGTAAGTTCCTCCAGGGCCTATGGCTCCAGGATCTTCTCCTCCATGGCCTGGATCTATGACCACAACCTTTTTTTCTCTGGGTGCGAATTCAAAATCAATGGTAACTTTATTGTCCTGTATACTTTTTTTAACCTGTGGTTCCGTAAAGGTACAGATCTTGCTCCAGACTTCTTTGTCTGAATAGTGTACGGTTTTTATGTACTTCATACGCGCATCATACTCTTTGTAAAAAAAGATATCCGGATACTCTGTATTATAAAACTTTACAAGATAGGTGTCATTAGATATTTTGTAGAAGTCAAACTCAGGTTGACCGTTTAGGTCGTATATAATTCTGATAAGGTTTTTCTGGAAAAATACATGGATCCCCTGAATTTTTTTCAGAGAACGGTTTATATAAACACAATCGTTCTTGGATATAAAAGTTAGGTTGAGAATTGAGCAGATAAGCTCAGCATTCATAAAGACAGTCCCGTTTTTTATGATAAAATCATACTTATTAAAGAATACTGCTGGGCTTTCCATTACAGTATAAGAGCAGTTATAAAATGAAATCAGTATATCCGTATGATTATTATATATGCGGACAATCTGATCTTGGGAAAGCTCTGTCTTATAGTCGAATCGCGAACAGAGCGCCTGAATATCAACATAAACACAATCGGCCTGTTGAGTATAAAAACAGGGTTCGACTTCCTTCCACTGAAAAAAAACAGTTGTCCCGGAAAAAACAAGAGTGGTAAAAAAACTTATAAATAATGCCGCTGCAAGTTTTTTATAGTGTCTCAAAATATCATCCCGCCAAATGAAATAACAGAGAAAGATTATTATTATATGAATAATTTTATCATAGATATCTGTTTTTATGGCAGAAAATAAAAAAGCACTATGAAGTTTTTCTTCATAGTGCTTTTCCTTTATCTTACCATCAGTCAACCTTAAAATTTTCCAGTTTGCTTAAAAGTGAATCAGAAAGCTTACTTAGATTTTCGCTCATATCGCTAACGCTGTTTGCGCTCTGGACTTGGGAATCCAATGTTTGGTTTATATTCTGGATTTCCTCTGCAATTTTAGTCATTGATGCATTGGCCGTATCCATTGAAGCAGATATCTCCTGTGCCGAAGCGCTTACCTCTTGGGAGCTTGCCGAAAGATCCTGGAATGAATTTTTAATTTCATTGACGCTCTTGTTTATTCCGACAAAGTTCTCTGCGACATTTTTGGCTTTTTTGTCAACTTCTTTTCCGTTTTCAACAGTCTTTTCAGTAGCATTCTGCGCTTGTAATACGCCAGACTTTATATCATTGAGGATGTCAGAAATGTTTGATGTGGTCTTTTTACTCTCTTCAGCAAGCTTCCTTATCTCGTCTGCAACTACGGCAAATCCCTTTCCAGCTTCGCCTGCTCTGGCTGCTTCGATTGCAGCGTTAAGTGCAAGGAGATTGGTCTGTTCGGCAATAGAGTTTATATTCTGGACTATTTCTCCTATCTTTTCTGATTTTTCTGCAAGGCTTCTTACAGTCTGAGCTGTTTCTATACTGCTCTGGACAGAATTATTTGCAAGCTCAACTATTTTTTCTATTCCTACTGTTCCATCGCTTGAACGAACCGAAACATCTTCAGCTTTGGAAAGAAGCTCCTGATGAAGCTTAGTAATATTCATGAGTGCTGCCGTGACTTCCTGTACTGATGAGGTGACCTCTTGAATTGAAGCAGTTGTTCCCTGAACATTTTTATCAAAAACCTCAACAGCGTGGTCTGTGTTTTCAAGACCCTCTTTTGTCTGTTCTGCTATTGCAGAAAGTTCATCAGAGGAAGTATCCAAGAGTTTAGCGGTATCTCTGACTCCCAAAAATATATTTTTTAAGGAATCAGCCATATTCTGAAGCGAAACTGACATAGCAGATATCTCATTTCTGCCCGGCTGGGTAAACGCTACCGTAAAATCACCTTTTCCGAAAAGCTCTATATTTTTCTGAAGCTTTTTTATGGGTGAAAGTATTGAAATAGTAACAAGTATGCTCAGTACTCCTGATATCGAAATAGCAAAAATGATTATTATAAGGAATATATTAGCTGTCCTGTCAGCAATTCCAGTGCTGCTTTTATAAACATCATCTGCATTCACTGTGTTTTTATCGATAAGCGACTGGAGAAGCTGTTCAATCTGCATTACCTTGGGGCCGGCAGTACTTTGAATGTACGCAAATATTTCTTCCTTGTCAGAACCTTCAAGCAAGCTGAAAAGCTTTGAAGAAATGGTTTTATAGTCATTCAGTGCAGTTCGTATGCTTTGAAGCTCTTTGTCGGATACAACATCTTTGGTTGAACTAATATAGCTCTGAAGATAGGCATCTTCCTGAATAAAAAAGTTTGTTGTTTGTGCCTTGAGGTTGTTAAGTATCTGCTTATCATCCGTCAGCAGTACCAGGAAAGTATCTCTGCTGTGTTCAAGCAATGAATTTTGTAAAGCCGATATATACTGTATAGATTTAAGATTGTTGTTATAAATCTCATCTATCATTTTATCGACTTTCTTAGTATTCATGACGCCATAAACGGCAATAAATATCAAAAGACCAATAAGTATGGAAATAATTATACTTAATCTTTTGGAAATGCGTATATTTTTCAGCATAAAATACCCCCTTTGCTTTAATGTAGGAAAATTTTATCACCATTAAATAAACAAAAAATTAAAATAGCAAATACGCAACATTACACTGTTTAATACCAGAGTCAGATTAATAAAGATATAATAAAAAATGAATTTATTGTACTACTTACAAAAATCGATTTAATGTATAATATTCTTATAAAGAAAAGTTTATATGGACGGGAGGTTTTATGAAAGAAGATACTGTGTTTAGCTTTTTGGCGGAGGATAGAGCTTCGGCTTATCGTGGACTTCTGCTTAGCAAGAGTATAAGAACTTTTGGAGGCAGAGTTTCAAATGCGAGGATTTTTGCTCTTGTTCCTATGAATGCAGACGGTCTGGATGAAAAGATAAAAAAAGCTTATTTTGAAAACAAGATTGAAATCATGGTATTTTCAAAAAAGTATGAAGACAGCCTCTATCCACTTGGATTAAAAGTTTGCGCGGGTGCATTTGCCGAAGACCTTCTCGGAGAGGTTTCTGATAATGTTATTTTCCTTGACAGTGACAGTCTCTTGATTAATTATGAAGAAGACCTGTTTTTGAAAAAAGATAAAGCTGTCGGACTCAGACCCGTTGACAAAAAACTTATTGGTATTACAGAAAACGAACGCTCTGAGTTTTGGAAAAGATTGTGTGATATACTGGGAGGTCAGGATTTTTTTGAAGTAGAGACCTCAGCAGAAAAAGAAAAAATTAAAGCCTACTTCAACTGTGGTTTTATACTTTTCAGTCCGAAAGAAAAACTTCTTTCAAAATGGTTTGAAAACTTTATAAAAGCTGGCGAGGACGGTCAAATAAAAGAAATTTGCAGAGAAAATCCTTTGTACGGGCTGTTTCTCCATCAGGCGGTTTTTACATGTACGGTATTAGAAGCTCTTGATAAAAATAAAATAGAAATACTGCCACACAAGATAAATTACCCGTTACATCTGCACAAAGAGTATAAAGGGAATCAAAAACCTGATAATATTTCACAACTTATAAGTTTGAGATACGATACTTATTTTAAAAACAGAAACTGGCGTGAGGATTCTTTTATAACCGGATCATACCGCGATTTCCTCTTAAGGGAGACCGATTTTTAGGAAGTGGTGAGGGTTGCCCCAGATTATAGAGTATTTTTTCCGTACTTCCAACGAATCTGAAGAATCAAAAAAGATGAAGCTTATATATATGTACCTGTTTGCGAGCATACTTTCATTATGGTGTGCTTATCTGCCTTTCACGCGGCAAGTTTCCGAGCATGAAAATCTAATTATTCATTCTATAGTACTTTGCAGTCTGACAGTGGCGGGACTTATACTGTACCTCTTAAAAAAACAAGAAATCGGACTTAATATAACGCTTGCCACAGGCGGAATATACATTATCTTTTATAATGGATATTTCGGTGATACCGTCTACCTGGCTGCATTGATGATTCTTTCCCTGAATGCTTTTCTGCTGCATGGCAAAAGGTACCAGTACTTTATTTTTACAATTGCTATACTCGCCGGACTGTATATGAAGTATCTACGGAATATGTCAGATGAAAACATTGTTTTTGCAGTTATGGGACTTATTTTTTTGTTTATAATGTTCATAGTAAAAGAGCACCTTAATAAAATAACTGTAAACAACAAGCTCGAAGAAAAAATCCTTGAAAATCAGAGTATCTCCTTGCAACTTGAAAAAGCCGAGCAAGATGCTCAGAGAATTAGAACAATGTTCAATATCGGGACTTGGAAGTACGATATGTTTGAAAAAACTTTTGAAGGCTCCCCCGAGTTCTATAAAATTTTAGGTATATCTGGAAAACGTCAAAAAGTAAGTGTTCATGAAATTTTTCAGAAAGTTATCGATGAAGACAAAAGTCTTTTCAGATCGATTATTCTTAAAAACGGAAGTGACGATATACATAAGGCTGAAATCAGACTGAGAGATGAGTCTTTTGGGAGTAAAACTGTTACTATGGTCATGCAGAGGGAAGTAAATAATATAGGTGTTGCCGTAGGCATCACAGGAGTAATTTCCGATAACGTATGTGTACGAAAGCCAGAAATAGACTTCACTATGGCTCATAAAATATTTGAAGTTTCAAAGGACTCAATAGTAATAAGCAACGGTGATGACCACGTGATTTATGCCAATAAAGCCTACATGGAAAGTACAGGATATAGCAGAAATGAGATAATAGGGAAAAAAGTCAAAGCATTTGAATCCCCTAAAAATAACGTTGAAGTATACAATTTTATTAAACGTTCGGTCAGTCAGAACTACTTCTGGGAAGGCGAACTGTGGACAAGGAAAAAGAACGGCGAAGACTTTATGCAGCTGGTTTCTATAAACCTTATTAATAACGAAACAGATGGAGGTACCTATACTGTTTTTGTTTCTAGGGACCTTACCGAAATAATGGAAAAAAACGAAAGCCTTGAAAAGCTTCTCAAATACGATCTTTTGACAGGGTTGCCCAATCAAAACTCTATAAAAGAGAGACTTTGCATTGAGTTGGAAAACATGAAAAAAGAAAGTATGTTTATGGGGTTTATAGTAATAGATGTAAAAAATTTCAAACGCATAAACGATGTATTAGGACATAACGAGGGAGACAGGATATTAGTACAGATTGCCGAACGCATAGCAAAATTTGTTGTTAATATCGACTGCTCATCACGCTTGAGCTCTGATGAGTTTGGAGTCATAATTTCAGGCATACATGACCTTCAGGAGTTTCTTATAAGGTTTGAATCCCTCAACCTTGTTCTTAACAAGCCGTACTTCTTGAACGATAAAGAACTTGATATATCCTTCAAATACGGATTAAGCTTTTTTCCGGATGATTCGGAT
This sequence comes from uncultured Petrotoga sp., assembly GCA_937871925.1. GTDB lineage: Bacteria > Thermotogota > Thermotogae > Petrotogales > Petrotogaceae > UBA5851. Next base: position 2,403 of record CALMRR010000116.1, on the reverse strand, counting down.
GATCCTAGAATCATATTTCAAAACGCTATAACCGCATTGCATTATGCAAAAAAATCCGAAGAGAGCTTCTATGAGTTTTTTACCAAAGAAATGAGCATACGCTCTACCGAAAAGATGCAGCTTGAAGAGGAAATGCGTCAGGCACTTATAAATAATGAGTTCAGTCTCGTATATCAGCCACAGGTGGATCTTAAAACCAAAGAAATAATTGGGTTTGAAGCACTGGTGAGATGGAACAGCAGAAATTTCGGACTTATACCTCCCCCGAAGTTTATACCTCTTGCAGAAGAATCAAAGATAATAATAGATCTTGGAGACTGGATACTTGAACAAGCATGTCTTCAGAATAAAAAGTGGCAGGAAATTTACGGTAAAAGGGTTGTTATGGCAGTAAACCTTTCGATAATACAGTTTGAAGAAAGAAACTTTGTAGAAAAGATAAAAAAAGTTCTCGAAAAGGTTCGACTCAGACCGGAGTATCTCGAAATAGAAATAACTGAAGGTATTGTAGCAAAGAATATGGAAGAAGTTCTGAAAAAGCTTTCTGAACTTAAAAATATAGGAGTGCGCATAGCAATTGATGACTTTGGAACAGGTTACTCATCGCTGAGCTACATAAAAAAATTTCCTATAGATAAGATTAAAATAGACAGATCCTTTATAAAGGATTACCCGCACTATGATAACGGAAGTATTGCCAAAACAGTCATAGATCTTTCGCACAACCTGGATTTTTCAGTTATAGCAGAGGGTGTCGAAACCGAAGAGCAGATAGAGTTTTTGGAAAAAAACAACTGCGATTCTGTACAGGGCTATTACTTTTTTAAGCCTCTGTCTGAAAGTGATGTGGCTAAACTCTTTGAAAACAAATATTAATCCTTGCTTCTGACAGTTCTTACTATTCTGAAGCCCAGCTCAGAAGAACGGTACTCCTTATCGGTCATAACAACCGACTCAAAGGAGAGTTCCTGTTCCAGAGAAATGTAAGAGCCGCCTTTGACAGGAGCTTCTTTGCCCTTACTTGGAATATCCATGCACCACTCTTTTACATTGCCAAACATATCATAAAGCCCAAGCTCATTTGGTTTTTTTCTTCCTACCGGTTTTGATTTCATGTTCAAAGTATAAAAAATCTTAGGATCATAAACATTTGTGTAAAGCATGTCTCCGGAGTTGCGCCAGAACCATGCAATTTCAAGAAGGTCATTACTTCCTGCAAAAGAAAAATTCTTTGAACTGCTTCCGCCTTTGGCTGCATATACCCATTCTTCATGCGTCGGCAGCCTGTAGCCAAAAACTTTTGAAAGATCGGAGGTAATATTTCCGTTTTCATCAATAAGCTTCCCGCTGCTGTCATATGCCTGCGGGAACTTTTCTTTTCTGCTCAGCCAGTTGCAGTAACCAATAGCATCCATCCATCCTACATTAGATACAGGTCTGGTACCGCGCGATGTATCGTAGTCTACAGCCCTGAAAAGCCTTGAACTATCGGTATACCCATCGAACTCATTATACGTGACCTCGTAAGTTTTTATATAAAAATCATAACCTATAACAGTTTCATGGCCATTAAAAACAAAAGTTCCCCTTTCTACTAACCGGAAAGAGTTTAAAGAATCTATGACAGATAAAGTGAAAAAAAGAAAGATTAAAACAGTAAAAACAACAACCAAAAAAATAAAACGCCTATTCATAAACGCCTCCACACATCTAACAAACATTTTACCATACCGGATAACCTTTTTGCAATACGCAGTCAAAAACGAAAAAATACCATCTTAACTTGAACTTTTATTTTTATAATATAAGTATACATATATTAAGTTAGCAAGCATATTTAATAAAAATACCAACAGATAAAAAATAAAATTTATAATATTAAAAAATACCTGCCGGATACATCCGGAGAAAGGAAAGAACAATGACGAACAACAAAAAAGAACAAGAACGTGCAGAACTCCACCGGGTTATATGGAACATAGCCAACGACCTTAGAGGCAGCGTCGACGGCTGGGACTTTAAACAATATGTTCTGGGCATGCTTTTTTACCGATATATATCCGAAAATATTACTTCCTATATTAACCGTGGAGAATGGGATTCAGGCAGAAAAGACTTCGATTATGCCAAACTTTCCGACAGTCAGGCTGAAGAACTCCGTGATGACTTAGTAAAAACCAAAGGTTAATCAAACTATTTCATATCAAATCATACTAAAACATTGTAGATCGAACCGAGATATGCTATTATAATATGGCATGGACTGTACGTACAAGAAAGAGGAGGAACAGACATGACTAATGAACCTGAAAAATGGTCAAGTCTTGAAGAAATTGCCGAACACCTCGGTGTTAGTAAAGACACAATTAGAGCTTGGATAAAAAAAGAAGTGATTCCGTATCG
>CALMRR010000115.1 GCA_937871925.1 uncultured Petrotoga sp. | reverse complement strand
AAAATATATACGTAATAAGTGAGGGTTCTACAGACGGTATTGTCTGTCTTAACAGCGACGGAGAGTTTATGAACTATCTGGGAGCCAACCGTCCGGATGTTTCGCTAAAGATGCTTCTTCAGCGTATAATATTTACCGGAGCCAAAGGTCAGTTTCTCAAGCTCAGACCGCCTTCTCCGACTAATATTGCAATAGATGCTGATGGCATCATATATACCTGCACGTATGGATTAGAAACCAACAGCATTAAAAAATTTAATATTGCAGGTGTTAATATTTTTGAAAACAGGATCTTCGGTGATCCGGACATAGTAGATATAGGGCTTGATGATTTAAATAATGTTTATGCGGTTGATTCCAACGGTTTTATAGTTGTATCAAACAGTCTTGGCGATCTTCTTTTCATCTTTGGAAACAAGGATTCTCTTGCCGAAAGGAAAGGACTTTTGACTAATCCTTCAGCGCTGGAGGTTGCAGGAGATGGCAGAGTTTATGTTCTGGACAAGGAAAAAAATTCTATAACGGTTTTTAAGCCTACAGACTTTGCAGATCTTGTTTTCAGAGCTGACAATATGTATATCCAGGGTCTGTATCTCCAGGGGAAGGATGAATGGCAGAAAGTACAGACGCTTAACAGTTCTTTTCTGCTTTCCTATAAGGCTCTTGCCAAAGCGTATTTTAAAGAGGGAATGTACGGACAGTCTCTTGAGTATTTCAGGTTATCGCAGGACAAGGGAGAGTACTCGGAATCTTTTTGGCAGATACGCAATGAATGGCTTCAGAAAAACTTATCTGTGATATTCATAGGCTTTGTGGCAGTTTTCATTTTATATAAACTGCTTAGGTTTATAGACCGTAAGAAAAATGTTTTTTCATCACTTAAACTATTTTTTGTAAAGCTTTCAAGGGTAAAGCTTATAAACGATCTGTTGTTTCTTAAGTATATGCTTTTCCATCCGATAGACGGATACTATGAAATAAGACGTAAAAACAGAATCTCACTAGTGAGTGCAACAGTCCTTTATATCTATCTTTTTTTTCTTGAGTTATTTAAGATCTTTTTCA
>CALMRR010000114.1 GCA_937871925.1 uncultured Petrotoga sp. | reverse complement strand
GGCTTCAGCCGGTATACGATAATCTTGAGTTTTTATGCTCGCTTAAAGGGAAAAAGATTGATGAGTATCTTTCAAAAAAAGATATCATAGAAGTTGAGGTGCTTTCGTATATACGCGGCAGGTCGATACCTAATCAATATATAATAATAGACGAAGCTCAGAATCTGACTCCACATGAAATAAAAACGATAATAACAAGGGCAGGGGAAGGCACCAAGATAGTGCTAACTGGAGATCCATTCCAGATTGATAATCCTTATCTTGACAACTCTTCAAACGGCTTGGTTTATGTTGCATCAAAGTTCAAAGGCAGTCCTCTTGCTGCACATGTAAGTATGTTTAAAGGTGAAAGATCAGAATTAGCTTCCAAAGCGGCAGAGATTCTTTAATGAAGGAGTAAAAATGACTGATTTCAGGGAATATGATATTTATGTAAAGATAGATCAGGAAAAGATACATATTGTGACGTATCTTCTTGAATCACAGGCGCATTTAATGTCTGTAAGAAACAGACAGGAAAACGGACTTCTGAAAATAATTGTACCCGGTCCTCTGAAAGATGAAGCCATTAAGCTAATAAATTCAATGACGGAACAAGTTGAACTGGAGGTAGTAAAAGTTGAGCCACACAACGGGGTTGTTTAAAAGAATCCCCGTTCCTAATGAAAAGTGCCGGGATATTTATTGCATTGATTATAAAACTCTCCGTATTCTTGGTTTTAAGACAGTTCTTTTTGATTACGACTTCACAATAACAGGCTGGAACCAGAAAAAAATAACAGAAAAGACGCTCGATCTGTTCGAGCGTCTTTTGGATATGGGATATCAGGTGGCCATAGTGACCAATGCTCCTTATGACAGAGTCGGACATGTCTATGAAAGTACCCAAGGTAGAGTAAAAGTATATGCAGATATGCGTAAACCTAGAACTGCAAAACTTTCTAATGTTCTTAATCTCATGAACACAACAGCCAAGGAAAGTATAATTGTCGGCGATCTTTTTTTTACAGATATTATGGCAGGTAATATTCTGGGTCTGTATACTGTTCTTATAAATCCTTATACATATGGTATTGACAGTAAGGTTAAAAAAATGGTTGCTTTTATGTCAAGAGTCTTTTACTATCTGTTTTTCTATACAGTAGGATGGATGTTCAGAATAATGGATCTGGCCGTACCAAATGAGTTTAAAAAAAGCATACGTGATATAGACTACACTATGCTTTTGGAGTACGGATATGATACAGTACTTTTTGATTTTGATAATACTCTTATGCCATGGCATTCTAACGAGATAGACGCAGAAACTTTACAATTTTTAAGGGCTCTTTTAAATATGGGGTTTAAAATAATGATAGCATCTAACGGTAAGGATGAAAGATTTTCTGACGTAAGACTTCAGCTCAAAAATATGAGGATAGAAGTCAACGGTATGAGTATGAAGCCTTTGGCCTGCAAGCTAAAAAGAAAAATTTCGCAGGCCGGTTATTCCAGGGATAAAACTGTGCTTATAGGGGATCAACTTTTCACTGATGTTATAGCAGGAAATCTCTGCGGATTTTATACGGTGAAAGTGAATCCGTTAAGCAGCAGAGAAGGTTTTCATACCAAGTTTTTCCGCATATTTGAAAAGCTGGTTATAAAGTCTATGAGACGTAAACCCAATCTTATCAGAGGTGAACAGATATGAGCAAATGCAGCGGCTGCGGCATTGAAATACAGAATCAAAACCAGGATAAAGCCGGTTATATTCCATTTTCTGTGATGACAGAAAGAATGGCCGCAGGGGATGAAGTATTATGTCAGCGATGCTATAGGATCAAGCACTACAATAAGTTCCTTCCTGTGGGAATGGGAACGGATTTTTATCAGAAGCTAGAAGATATTCTTCAAACCTTTAATACTATAGTATGGGTGATAGATATTATTGACTTTGAAGGAACTTTCCGCACTGATATTGCACTTAAACTAAAAAACAAGAATCTTATAATAGCTGTAAATAAAGCCGATCTTCTGCCTAATGCCGTAAAATATGAAGAGATAAAGGAATGGGTCTGCGATAGAGTAAGCCAGGTTATAAGAGTAAAAAGGGATAACATAAGAATAATAAGTACCAGAAGCGGTTTTGGAATAAACAGACTCTCAAAAATGATATCAGAAATTAACGATACTAAAGTTGCTGTAATAGGAGCAACGAATGTCGGAAAATCGTCAGTCCTTAATGAGATAACAGATGCTGGGGTTACCGTAAGCTCCTATCCAGGAACCACTCTTAACTTTATCAAAACAAGGCTTAAAGATTCAAATATTGAACTGTATGACACGCCTGGGATAGAACCGAAAGACAGAGTATGTGATTTTTTTGATATATTTACTCAAGTGAAAATGATTCCTGCTAAAGAGATAAGCAGAAAAACATTTAGGTTGCAGGCAGGGAGAGTGATGATAGTAAGTGCATTATGTTACTTTAAGGTCTTACCGGTATCAGAAAGTATGTATGATCCTGTTTTTCTGGTCTATGCCCCGCAAAATGTTTCGTTTCATGAAACTAAAGAAGAAAGGATAAAAGATATTCTTGAAAACAGAAAAGTAATTGTACCGCCGTATGACAGTTCTTTTAGTATGGAGGGTATAGTATTTGAAAAACATACCTATGAAGTAAATGAAGGTGAAGATATTGCGATACCGGGACTTGGATGGATTTCTGTGAGGAGAGGCCCGCTTGTGATGGAACTCTCTTTGCCCCAAGGTGTTACTCCGGTTGTAAGAAGCTCGTTAATTAAACCGCATAAGTGATTATATTCAGGAGGTGTAACAATGGTTTTAAAAGAACCAGGAATAATCGTAGGAGTTTCAAACAGACATCTGCATCTTTCTCAGCATGATCTTGAAGTGCTTTTTGGAGCAGGGCATACGCTTACGCCAACCAAGCCACTTGGTCAGCCGGGACAGTTTGCCTGCGAGGAAACAGTCAGTTTGGTAGGACCAAAGGGCAGTATTGAGGGAGTAAGAGTTCTTGGACCTGTAAGAAAGGATACTCAGGTCGAAGTATCGAAAACTGATTCCTTCAAGCTTGGAGTTAATCCTCCTGTAAGAGATTCGGGAGATGTTGCTGGTTCACCTGGTTTAAAGCTTGTTGGCCCCGTGGGGGAAGTAGAACTTAAGCAGGGTGTAATTATCGCTAAAAGGCATATTCATATGTTTACGGATGATGCGGTTCATTATGGTGTAAAAGATAAAGATTATGTTTCTGTAATGTGTGAAACACACGATAGAAAATTAATATTCCAGGATGTTCTCATAAGAGTAAGCGAAAAGTTTGCACTTGAATTTCATGTTGATATAGATGAAGCAAACGCAGCCCTTCTTAAAACGGGAGATAAAATAAAGATAATAGAGAAGTTCTAATTGTCCGGAACCATGAAGGTTCCGGATTTTTTACCTTAAGGTTTCAGAATGAATAAATTGGTGAGTATCTTGAAGGAAGAGTCTTGACTAATACAGATTAATGTAGTATAATAACTTTGGTTAAATCGTGCAGGCATAGCTTCAATCGGCAGAGCGCTGCCTTGGTAAGGCAGAGGTTATGGGTTCGATTCCCATTGCCTGCTCCATTTTCTGCGGATGTAGCTCAGTGGTAGAGCACCTGCTTGCCAAGCAGGGGGTCGCGGGTTCGAATCCCGTCTTCCGCTCCAGAACTCCCATACTGGGAGTTTTTTTTTATTTAAAGGTCTTAGTATCAGTATATTAAAAGACTTATCATGGTAAAATACTAATAAGTAGGTGTATTGAGAGGCTGAGACCATGGATAGAGAAGTTTACAGACTGAGAAGGCTTAATCTGGACAGGCTTGTAAAATTGGCACAGGTAGGGGATAATAAAGCTATGGGGATGGTTCTGGTAAAACTCGAGCCTATGGTAAAATCAATAATCTCTAAGTATTACGGTACCTGGGCAGATTTTGAGGACTTTCTTCAGGTAGGTTTCGTCGGTGTAATGCAGGCAGTTTACAGTTATAATGACTCCTCTAATACTAAATTTACCACTTTTGCATATCTTAATATTTCCTCGGAGATAAAGTCTTTTATAACATATCTTAACAGACAAAAAAACAAGGTTCTTTCAGAGGCATTAAGCATTGAAAATACTTTTGAAGACAGTAATGATGATGCTGAAAGCTTTTTTGAACAGCCATGCGAACAGGATATGTCCAAATTCATACTTATACGGTATCTTATTGAACAGGAGGTATCGTTGATGCAGGATTATGAAAGGGTAATAATTTACGATTGGTTTGATGGTTTTTCGTACAAAGAGATTGCTGAAAAGCACTCTATTGCCTTCAAAAAAGTTGATAATACAATACAGAAGATAAAAGGCCTGTTGTCAAAAAAAACTGAGTTGATAGAACGCATAGATGATTTTCTTGGAGGGAAGATATGAAACTTAGAATTATTCTTATAGTTTTGGCTGTATCGGCTCTTATTCTTTCAATTGGAACGGAAATAAGAATGGTAATGCTTAAAAAACAGTTTCAAAGCGATATAAACAGATTGAGTGGTACTATAAACACAAGAGTTACAAATATAGAAAACAATATGGAAAAGGTTGATACATACTTCAAACCTAACGGTATGGTAGAAAAATATATTGTAGCAAATAGTTTTCTTAAAAAACAGATGGATGATTTGGAGTATATTATTACGTCTATGCAGAAAAGTGACAAAAGTGGATATATGCAGATATATATAACTGGTTCAAAAGACGTATGGTGTTACTTTAAGAACTCTGCTGGGAACTATGTTTTTCAAAGTAATTTACAACCGGGATTGAATGTATATAAGTTTTTCTTTTTTAAACAGGCAGAAATTCAGACAAAATATACTATTGATGTTCCATATGATGCTTCTTTCAATGCGGGTGATCCCACAAAGGTTTTTTTTCTTATAAACGAACCTGGGCAGACCAGGCTCAAAGCATATCCCCAGACGGGTATTGCTAATCTTTACAAAGATCTTAATCTTTATATTCCAACTGTTACGGGAAAGTAAGCTGTTTATAAGTTGCTTTTTTTTTTTTTTCAGAGTATAATAATTGTGTGAATTAATACACTATTGTTTTAATGCAGGAGGTTTTAATAGTGCTCAAGATTCCTAAGCCAACGGTAAAGAGACTGGCAATATACTACCGCTGCCTGGCCAAACTCAAAGAGGATAACGTTGAAAAAACATCCTCACAAGAAATTGCTTACATACTTGGTATAAAGGCTTCACAGGTGAGGAAAGACTTGTCTTACTTCGGGGAGTTTGGGAAGAGAGGAGTAGGTTATGATGTGGATAAGCTTTCTTTTAAACTTCGTGAGATACTAGGTCTTAATAAAAGTTGGAATGTTGCGATAATAGGTGCGGGAAATCTTGGAAATGCAATTGCAAATTATTCTGGTCTTGAAAAGAACGGTTTTCGTGTTGTAGCTGCGTTTGACAATGACGAGAAGAAGATAGGAAAGTACATTTCGACTAATGTTAAGATATATAAGATGGAAGATCTTGAGGAAATAATAAGAGATAATCTTATAGAGATTGCTATCCTTACAGTTCCTGCCCAGGCGGCTCAAAATGTTTCAGAGCTTGTAATAAAAAAAGGAATAAAAGGTATACTCAATTTCACACCTGCTACCATAACGGTTCCTCTTAATATTTCCGTTGAAAATGTAGATTTTGTAGTTTCTCTGAAATCACTTACGTTTGCTTTAGGGTTTCTTTTCGAAAAATAAAAACAGCCTTAAGGCTGTTTTTTTTAACGATTTAATTCCAAAACTCTTTGTTCATTAGAATTTTATTTTTTTCTTCCCATATTTCCACAGCAAGGGGTTTTTGAAGGTAAAGGGGTTTTAGATCGTTTAGTTTAACTGGTTTTGAATTCATGAAAGCCTTCATCATGCCTTGAGGAGTGACCTCTGTTTCAAAAAAAGTATTACCAAGTGAGAACTTATCTATGAAGTATCTGGACTCCTCACCTGTAAGTTCTAATCCTTTTAAGACATAAGCCAGTTCTGAGCCTTTTATCATATGTGGTTGATCCACAAGAGTCTTATCCTTGTAGATGCATACATATGCTGTGTCTTCTCGTGCCCTTCGTAAAACTGCAAAATTGGAGATTGGCGATGTATTGCTTTCATTAATAATATCAGTAGAAATAATGTTTTTTACTTCCAAATTCTTTTTTGTTGCCAGTAGTCCGGAAAGAAAAGATATTCCTATCCTTATACCTGTAAAAGAACCTGGACCTGTATCAATTCCAAAAGTATCTATATCAGAAACCGATATAGAATTTTTCTTAAGAAGAGTATCTACTTCATAAGCAAGCTTACTCCCGGAATTTTTTGAATCAATGATAGTAAAATCACAAAGCTTTCCTTTTATGAGAAGAATATAAGCTTTTCTCATTGATGTGCTCAGTACAAGAGAATTCATTCTATTCACCTTTATTTTCATGATTTTTTTCGCGTATGCTCATAGCTGTTTTATAAGCATTAATTGAATCCTCATATCTTCCACATACTTCAAGCGCTTTTGCCAGAGCAAAGAAAGATGTGAAATCATTTGCATTTTTTATAACCAACTTCTCTGCCAGATGTATGGCATATCTGCCCATGCCGATCTTACATAAAAACTCTATTTTTTTAACGTTGGGGAAAAACTCTGTGATGAGAAAAAGAAAAGCAGTACCTAAAAGAATAACCCCACCAATGAAATAAAAAAATGTAGAAGCTTTTATTTCATTTCCGGAACTGATTGTTGCTCCGGAAGATATTTTTACTTGACCTGGTTTTACTTCAGTGGATATAAAAAATTCATCAGTTTTCAATTTAAGGCGCAAGAGTTCATTTTGAATATCGTCCGGAAATGAAGTAAGCAATCCGTCAAAGTCATATCTTTTTGAAAATAACTTCTTGGTATTTTTATCAAGTCTTGTGTTAAGAGTCTTCAAAACCAGCAGAAGAATCTCCTCTATGTTTTTTTTCGACGATGAAAGTGTAGAAAGCTCGTAAATCTGAGCATATAGATCGTCCAGATATACTTGTAGCTCCTGATCTTCAACCATGAAAACTGAGTTTGAAAGTTTTGTTATAGAGTTACGTACTGTATAGTATTTTTTTAGAGTAACAAAAGATTCTATATTTGTGGAATCAATCATTCCAAGTGTATTTATATACTCAAGAAGTACATAACCTCCGATATAATCATTTTCATTAAGCACTAGTCTGGACGATGAAATTACTCCGTTTATGGTAGAGAGAATATTTTTAGGAACAAAAAACTCTATAAATTTTTTCATGTCATCATCAAGAAACGAAGGAGCATTAAGAGTTTTAAAAACTACAAACTCCAGAAAAGGTTTATACGTCTTGGGAGTTACCATAAGGTTTATTCCTTCCAGGTGATATGAATATTTGAGAGAGGCTTCCTGTATAGTACCTGTTTCAAAGATCTTTTGAAGCTTAGGGATAAGATCTTTCAAAATCAAAACTATCAGCTGGGTATCTTCTGAAGGTATCTTAAACGAAGGACTCATACCGCTTAGACTCATCAGAAAATCATTTGAATTTTCTGATATTAATCCATTTACAAAAGCATATGAAGGATACTTGTCTCTTATAGTCTTTTTTGAGTATATAAGTGAACCATAAACTTCCAGCTCAGGATCAGCAGGGTTTTCATAAAAATACTTAAGAAATTCGTCTATTGATTTTTCCAGTGTTTGAGGAAGCTTGGAAAGGTTATAGATCTCCTGTACCGTAAGGCCGAAAGACATAGAAAAGAATAAAAAAGATAACAAAAAAATCAATGTTTTTCTGAAGTTCAAAAATCAATCAGCCCCTCTCGAAATAGGGTTTTATAAAGTTGGACCAGAAAAGCTTTATAATAAGACACAAAGGAACAGCTATTAATATGCCTAAAACATTAAAGACCTGACCGAAAATCAGTATGGCAAGAATTATAAAAAAAGGATTTATTTTCGAATAGCCTCTCATAACAAACAAGAAAAATATGAATGCCGATGCATGGATAGCGGACATAAGAACCAAAAGCCATATCATGCTCTCTACCCCTGACGAAAGACCGACAAGAGCAAGCGGTACAAATTCAAAAATAACTCCTACTATAGGTATAAAATTTGTCACAAAGGCCCAGAAGCTCATCAAAACTGTGTACTTTATGCCAAGAAAACTCATAATGAAAAAGGCACATACTCCGACAAAAATTGAAGAAAAAAATGTTGAAAAAACAAAACTGTCAAGGCTATGGTACAGTTCAGAAAAGAATTTTTCGCCGGTGGAACGTATTGAACGCGGGTAAAGGTAGCCAATATATTTTTTAAGAGAATCGATATTATAAATACCATATAAAGTGAGCAGGAAGTAGTATGCCAGGAATAAGGCAATCTGCTGCCCATATGCAGGGAGCTTACCAACTAGGGAGTTGAGAAATTCCAAAAGCTTTGGTTGAAGCGAAACTATGAAATTTGAAAGGGTTTTTTCGGTATCCGGAAATATGTTAGTAAAAAACTTTTCCCACTCTCTATTGACAAAAAATCTGTCTATGAAAACTACAAAAGTATCAATCTCTTTTATTACTGCAGGAATAAGAAAGACAAAGGCAACAACAAATATTGAAAATATGCATATCATAGAAAGCGTAAGCGATACCACCCTGCGGAACTTAAACCATTTAGACAGGACTTTCGCAAAAAGATCTATTACAAGTATACTTCCAAGAGATAGGACAAGAATGGCGAATATCTTCATTGAAATAATAGCAATACTAAAAAAAAGTAAAATATAGATACCTGTAAAAAGACCTGCTTTCTGGTTTTTAATCAAGATAACCCTCCTTATCGGTTTTGAAATTCAAAGTATCTTCGTAAGCTTTCCGTGTCCTTTGTTTTTCCAAGAACAACGATCATCTTTATCCTGGCTTTCTGACCGGAAACTTCTTGACCAAGAATTATCCCCCTTTCTTTCAAATTTTTTCCGCCGCCTATATAACCGTATACTCCAAGCACTCTTCCCTTGAAGCATCTGGAAACAACAACTACCGGTATATTTTTTTTCAAAAGATACTCCATGGCATCCGCTACGGCCGGGGGCACGTTCCCTCTGCCGAACCCTTCAACAACCACTCCTTTGTATCCCATATCGGGCAGAGTTTTTATTATAGCGCCGTTATCTCCGGTATAAGTCTTGATAAGTGCAACACGATCATCTATCCTGTCAGTTTGAATATACATTCTCTCAAGCGAACGTCTAAAGAAAACAACTGTGTCTTCGTCAACTATGCCTAAAGGCCCATAGCCCGGAGAATCAAAGGTGGCAACGTTGCTTGTATATGTTTTGGTGACTTCTCTTGCAGCGTGTATTTCGTCGTTGAGACAGACCATAACTCCCTGGTCAACAGATAGGTCGCATGAAGCTACTTTAACGGATGCAATAAGATTCATAGGACCATCTGTACTAGGTTCACTCCAGTTTCTCATTGCGGCGGTTACTACAACAGGCTTTTCCGACCCAATTGTTAAATCAAGGAAGTAAGCTGTTTCTTCAAGAGTATCGGTTCCATGGGTTATAACTACTCCATCGATATCTGATCTGGAAAGAATTTTTTTAACGTATTTTGAGAGTTCGAACATCATGCCAGGGGTAATATACGGGCTTGGTACATCAAAAAACTCATGAAATTCGATGTCTGCAATCTGATGTATTTGAGGAATTTCACTGAGCTCTTTGTTTTTATTTTCTGAAAGGACTACACCCATGTTTGGATCATGAGCCATAGCAATAGTACCGCCTGTGGTAATGACAGCAACTTTTTTCATAATATCCTCCGTTATAAGTATTTATCCAATTATAATCAATAGGTGAGTTCAAAGGAACAGTAAGAAGTGTTGAAAAAACTAGTCTCGATTTGGAAAAAGTCAGAACAAAAAAGGCCTAAGTATCATATTTACTTATTATCAAGCCAATTTTCAACTTCAAACCTTGCCTCATCGTTGTTATAATCAAATCTGAAAGTCCTTGGGTTGATTTCATAAAAATTCGAATCAGTTTCAACTGAAAATAAGGTTCCTTTAGAAAATTTAAAATTTATGGTTTTCCCCTTTTCCTGTGAAAGAGTTATTGAATAAGTTACAGAATCTATTTTTTTCAGTCTGTACTCTTCATCACCAGGATTCCAATTGTTAAAGTCTCCCATTATATAAACATAATCCGTGTTCTGTGGTACCGTAACAATAAAAGAAACTGTAAAGTAAATTTTTTCAGAGGTTTCCGGCAAAGTACTCTGGGTGGTTTTCACTACAGGCTGTGAAGAACAGGAAAAAAGGAAAAAAAGCATAAAGACAGATAAGAATATGAATAAAAATTTTTTCAAAAAAATCCCTCCTTTCTTTTTCATGATACCACACAATTATTAAAAAACAGTGTAATATCTGTTTTATATACAGATAAAAAGGAGTAAAGTCACTTGTCAAAAAAAAGATTAAGTGTTATATTTTTATAAACAGAAAATGGGGGTGAACCATGAAGATTGAGCTTTCAAATTTTTTGGACAGTTCCTGTTCAAAAATGAAAGAAATCGTAAGTATTTTGAAAAAAAACTTCGACTATGTTTCGGTGCTTGGAACTGACTGTCATGGAAAGCAGTACAGAGTTAACAAAAAAAGTACCGGTGTGGCCGACAGCAGATGGAACGAAAGAGGATTTGTAATAAGGGCAGCAAAAGATGGATTTTACTATGAATTTTCAACTGATTCTATAACGGATACAGTTCAAGTAGCAGATGATTTCTCAAAAAACAGTGTTAAAGCAGCTTTTTTTGAGACTGAAAATTTCAAGGTCAAACGACTGCCAATTATTGAAGAGGAAATGTTACAAGCTGATTTCAGAGAGGAAGTTCTTTTAAATCCTGATGAGTGCAATGCCTCACAGAAAATTTTGGATTCGATGAATAATATAA
>CALMRR010000113.1 GCA_937871925.1 uncultured Petrotoga sp. | reverse complement strand
AAGATTTAAGTTCAACAGCTGCTGCGCCTGAAACATCATTAAGTCCTTCTTTCTGGAGATCCTTTCCGTCAAAAGCAGTCTGAAGACTGCCAATAAAGGTTTCTTTTTCTTCTGTTGTAGGAAGCGAATCCTTTACAACTACCTGGTAAAAATGTCTGTCCTGTTTTTCAGCAGGTGATTTCAGTTCAACAATCTTGGCACTTACATAATCCGGTTTTACCTTGGCGAGGTTATCCCTTATTTCAGAAGAACTCATCTTTTCATTTATACTGAATGTAAGCTCTGTTCCTCCACTGTATTCTACTCCTACATCAAAACCTTTTGTAAAACTTATTATAACAAAGGCTAATACTAAGACTGCCGATATGGCAATAAATATACGTCTTTTCCCGACAAAATCTATATTTCGCATCTTATTTAGCCTCCTTTACTTCTGGAACATTACCCTTGTAGTATTTTTTTACGTTTATTAGTTTATACGAAGATTCAAGCATAAGTCTGCTTACAACAAGGTTGGTAAACATGCTTCCGATAAGACCTATTATAGTTGTTATGGCAAAGCCTCTTATTGTACCTGTAGAGAAGTAATAAAGAACTATACAAGATATAATGGAAGTAAGGTTGGAATCAAATATAGCCCAGAAGGAAACATCAAAAGCCTTTCCCACTGCTGTAAGAACAGGTCTTCCTAGCCTGAGCTCTTCTTTTATTCTTTCATTTATAATTACGTTCCCGTCAATACCAGTTCCGAAAGCAAGTATTACACCTGCAATACCGGGAAGGGTAAGTATGGATTTTGTAAGTGCCATATAACCTATTATAAGTACTATATTATAAATAAGGGCTATATCTGCAACAATTCCAGTCCATCCGTAGAGAAGCACAATAATAACAAGTACTATTCCACATCCCAAAAGTCCTGCAAATACTACAGTTTCTACAATATCTTTTCCGAGGGTAGGCCCTAATGTATTTTCCTGGAACTTCACTAGGTCAACAGGCATATTTCCGGATTTTATTAATGCTGCACTGTTCTGAGCCTCTTCTATGGTCTGAATATTTTCAATTACTGCTTCACCGCCGGATATTCTGCTGTTCACATTAGGCGCAATTATTACTTTATCGTCAAGTACTATTGCAAGTCTTTTGTTAACAAGATTCCCCGTGGCAAGCTCAAACTTTTTCGCTCCCTCGGAACTGAATCTCAGATTAACAAGAAATCCGCCTTTCTGGGTATTTATACTTGCCCTGGCATCAATGATATCAGAACCATTGACTTCAAAAGGCTCCTTACCGAACTCAAATACCTTTTTGACTCTGTACCAGGACAATTTATCATTCATATCCTGAACATACTCATATATACCGACTTCCTGTCCGTTTACGGTTATGAATCTGTTTCTTGAAAGTTCCGGTTTAATATCCGATACTGTAGTATCGACTACTTCGGCAAAATAAAGCTTTCCTCTGCTGCCAACAAGCTTTTCAGCCTGAGTTGTATCAAGGATACCAGGAATTTCAACTCTTACCCTTATTTCTCCGCCGCTTACCACCTTAGCAACTGTCGCTTCATTATAACCGGCAGCATCAAGTCTTTTTCTCAGGACATATACGACGTTGTCTATGACTTCCTGAGGCTTGAGGTTGGTTCCTTCGACTTTAAGAGAGTATTCAAGAAGGCTTCCTCCCTGAATATCCAAGCCGAGTTTAACGTTTGGCAAAACCTTCTGCAGTCCCATATACTTGGGTTCCGATCTGTCGCTGAAAATCAGAGGAATCACAGCAACAATAAGGATAACCAAAGTAAATATCAACCTAAGTGTCTTTGGTTTCACGATAAAAATACCCCCTTACATAAAAATGAAAGATTATTTTTCTTCCTTATCCTTTGACTCTTCCTTTTCTTCTTTTTCTTCTTCGGATGAAGCCTTGGAGAGAACAGCTGCAATTGATCCCTTTGTTATGTCTATCTGTGTGTTGTCGCCGGTTCTTATC
Source organism: uncultured Petrotoga sp. (assembly GCA_937871925.1). Classification (GTDB taxonomy): domain Bacteria; phylum Thermotogota; class Thermotogae; order Petrotogales; family Petrotogaceae; genus UBA5851. Next base: position 3,278 of record CALMRR010000113.1, on the reverse strand, counting down.
CTAATTTTATCATTGCTTATTGAAACTATCTTCCCGATTATACCTGCCTGGTTAACTATCTTGTCGCCTTTCTCAAGCTTGCTCATCATTTCTTTGTGTTTCTTTTCCTTCCTTCTCTGAGGAAGTATCAAAAGCAGCCAAAAAAGGACAAAAATGACTATTATAAACAGCCATGATCCCAAAAAGCCACCGGCTCCTTGTGCCGCAGGGTCTCCCGATGCCGCTGGTGCCGCTGTTCCGTCTGTACTTCCAAAGTTTATAAGATCAATAAACTTTTCTAACATGGTTCACCTCCAGAAAATGGTTTTTTCCTATAGATTATACTCTAAATTTAGTGTATTATCAAGTTTTTTATTTTACAATACATTTTGATTAACGCTTTTTGGTTTATGATAAAATAATAATAATACGGTCTTCAAAAAGACTTTTTTTGGAGGGATAAATGTGAAAAAACTATTATTGCTTTTAACCATGATGTTTTTAATATCAATTGCCTACTCCAGTGTTCTGAAACTGGTTCCTGAAGATTCAAAGGCAGTTTTTGTCATGAAGAATGTCAGCGCTACTTATGATCAGTTGAAAACCGTTCCGACTATCGGAAAGTTTCTTGGGGAACCTTTCAGTGCAGAAATAACCTTCTCAAGTTACATAGAAATGTACCTTAATACTCTTGATATTAAAGCAGACGTCTTTTTCAAATCTTTAAACACTGACATGGCTTTTTTCGTACAAGAACCAAAAGATTCTTACTATCCTTTTGGGATAGTTTTTGGTCCCTTGGATAAGGTACAGGATTTTACCAAGGCCATGGAAAAGATACTTGAGATAACCAAGGAATCTAATATATCTTTGAAAAGTATTGCTAAAAAAATAGATGGTAAAGACTATGTCGTCTTTATTCAGGATGAAAAAGCTTACGCTACGTTAAAAAAAGGTTTTGACACATCTTTAGTAAAAATATCAAATGGTTTTTTCTTTAATGTGAATGCAAGTGATCTTAAAAGTACAGGATCAGTATACATAAAAGATGGCTTCCTTGTAGGAACTGCTTCTGGAAAGATAAATGAAAAAGAAATAAGCCCAACTTATGTAAAAAAATCTCAGGAATATAAGTTTTTGGGAACTGTCTTTGGAGTATCCGGATTTGTTCCCAAGGATTTTAAAGTATTCGGAGATATTGTTAATATCATTGTCAATTACGACATTGTTGAAAAAGTTCTTATGTCTTCCTCTGGTCTTGAGTTGAACGGAAATTTAGATATAAATCTCAAAAATACCGGAATGCTTGATATAAAAAGCACAAATTATGTGAAAGTAACTTCAAAGAGCCCTATCGATCAGTTGCTCCCCGTTTTCAAAGACAATAATATTAAGTATGAAAAAACTTCATCAAATACTTTAAAGATTTTTATTCCCCAGCAAAGCCAATCATCTTCTAGCTCACAGCCAAAACAGTCCTTGCCAGAACAGATATTTTATTTATGGAAAGACGGAGATGACTTTTTTGTTTCCCAGACTACTGCTAATGATATCAGTTCAATTCTGAAAAATTCTAAAACTCTTTCCGACAACTCTCTTTTTAAGATTCTCAATTCGAAAGTACCTTTTGGAAATCTTGCAAACTTATTTTTAGACATTTCCAAGCTTTTTGAACAGTACGGGGAAAAAGGCGAGTTTGGCCTTTTATTTTCCGTAAATCATACCGGTTCAGGAAATATAAAAGCAGATTTTATTTTAAAATAAGAGTTTACCTCCTTACTCAATTAAAACCGGACCTTTATAAAAAGGTCCGGTTTTTTGTTACTAAGAGTTTTTCATCATATTCTCTTTCTATTCCGGTTATACCTATTGTATCAGTTATATCAACATAGTCCTTCTTTTCAAGATCCTCAGCGGTTACATCTCCAGTATATCCTAAGATGTGTGAAATTATATTTTTTTCAGGATAATATCTCTTACTTCCATCTTCTATATATACACCAGTAAGTCTATCTAAATTGGCCTTTACCTTTATTGCCGTATCATTATCTATATCTTCTGCTATTAGTATTTCTTGAAAATATGGACTTTCCTTATGAACTGAAAGTATTTTTTCCATTATTGAAGAATATTCTGACTTTCCATCACTTTTATTCTTTTTCCAATTATCCCCAAGTATCTCTGCCAACAAATCAACTGTCTTTTGTAATTTCTCAGCCTCTACATATCCATCTGAGTCCAAATAGTTTTCAATGAGAATATATACATTCATAGATGATACATTTTGTGCCAAAGCTACACCATTTCTGTCTAAAATTGCACCTCTTAAAGCTGGTTCTGTTTTAATCTTCACTTTATTTGTTAAAGATTTACTAAGCATTTCTTCCCCTTCTGCTACTTGTAAAGTAACCAAGTCTTTTACCAAGATACCAAAGATACCTATGAACAATATGAACAAAACAATATAATTCCAAGCTGGATTGATATTATCTTCATGATTTTTCTTTACCGAATTACGCAGAGTTGTTGTCAGCTCTTTTTTATTCCAATTTATATTGAACTTCCTACTTTTGTTATTTGTTTCAATTTTTTTTGAAATCTTTAAGTCCATTTTTATCCCAGTTTTATATTTGATTTATCACCTTCCTTTCTAAATCGCCCTGCAACTATTTCACAAAGTATAATTATTACTAAGGAGATAATAGAACGAAATAAAGAAATTTTTAATACATCAACTGTTATTGGAGCGAATGTTCGATTTAAAAAAAACGAAGGAAGTACAAATAAAAGGGAATAGTAAACAAAAAATGCAAACATCCTTACAATCCATGAAAGTATTCCAGCTTCTGTAGAGAAAAATATTGACAAAATGGAGAAAAATATTAAGGCCAACATAGCAACTAAGAAATTGGTTCCAAGCATATAGTGCGAGGTAACATCTATTATTAGACATACAACGAACATTAAGGAAAAAAGTACTCTCCAATCAACCTTTTTGTACAAGAACAAGAAGAGTATAAATGCAATATTTATCCCCAATAGGCTAGAAAAAAGACTTTCCAGAAATGTAAATAGAAAAACTCCAGTTATTGTGTATATCAGCTTTAATACAATCATATTTCAACAAATACAGTAATTAGATCATCATAGTTAATTAGTGGATTTACATATCCTGTTTTCGATGTGCTTGCAGGATTGTCAGATAGACCAACAAGATAACCAAGTATTAAATAACTACCAACTTTTTCATCATTTATTACAACGACATCTCCTTCTTTAACATTTGCATCAGCAGATAT
>CALMRR010000112.1 GCA_937871925.1 uncultured Petrotoga sp. | reverse complement strand
TGAAATATAAACCTCTTAAGGTATAATAGTAAGGGGTGATAGAATGAGCATAAGTACTAAGACTGGTGATTCCGGACAGACGAGCTTATGGTCCGGAGAAAGGGTTTTTAAAGATGATATAAGAGTAGAGTCTTATGGAACGGTTGATGAATTGAACTCTTTTTTGGGAGAGGCAATATACTATGTCAATTCGTCTGAAGTTAAAGATATACTGCTTAGCATTCAGAGGGATCTTTTTAGAGTTGCCGGACAGCTTGCTTCAAAGGATGTTCTATATGTTAAACCGGTTTGCGACGAGGATGTTCAGAGACTGACGGATATTGTCCATCATTATGAAGAAATAATCAAGCTTAAAGGTTTTGTTATACCGGGTTCTATTCTTGCATCGGCCAAGCTGGATATCTGCAGGACGGTCTGTCGCAGGGCAGAACGGCGCATAGTAGCATTAAAGAGGGTCGAAACTGTTCCGGTTCAGGTTGGGCAGTATATAAACAGATTATCGGATCTTTTGTTTATAGTTGCACGATATGAAGAGTATCTTCAGGATAAAATAATCTATAAATAGATGCATTGTCTTAAATGTGAAATAATTCTAAGATGTACAGGAGTTAACTCATTAAAGGAGAAAAGAAGCATCTTAAAAAAAATAATTTTTCGCATAAAGGAAAATTATAACGTTGCAATAATAGAAAGTGACTGTAATGACTCACGGGAGTTCATTACTATAGGGGTTTCAGCTCTTAGTGATTCCAAAGATTTTTTATACGATCTTTCCAAAAAGATTGAAGAGTATATAGAAGATACTTTTCAGATACCTGTAGTTTCTGAGGATGTAGAGATTTTCTAAAGGAGGAATATTCTGAATTTTTTATACATAAAAGATACTTTAAATAATTATTTGGAAAAGCTTATCAAAAGTAAGAAACGGTATGAGCATATAATGGAAGTTGAAAAATACGGGATGAAAATGGCAGAAATCTGGGGAGCAGATAAGAATGAAGTCAGTGTAGCGTGCCTGGCACATGATCTTTTCAGGGATTTGCCTCAAAATAAAATATTTTTGATGTGCAGAGCCTACTCTGTAAGTTACGACAAGTATGAAGAACATAATCCTAATATTCTTCATGGAAGGTTGGCAGCCGTATTCCTTAAAAAAAAATTTAATATAAACAAAAGTATTTTTGAGGCTGTTTACTATCATACCAGTGGATACTATAAGTTTGATACTCTTGGAAAGATTCTTTTTGTTTCAGATGCTCTTGAGGCAGGCAGAGATTACAAGGGCATAACAAAGCTTCGTAAGGCTTCATTTACAGATCTAGACTTATGCTATTTTTTTGTTCTTAAAAGCAGTCTGAAGTATGCGTTAAAAGATAATCTTATGTTATTGAAAGATACAGTTAAAGCCTGGAATCATATAGCTATGGAGGTGCAGGAAAGTGGCAAGGATTAAAGTAAAAAGAGGAAGGAAAAAGGGAAGTTTTCTTAAAACGGTAATTTTTGTAGTGGTTATAGCAGTTTTGTTGGTTGGAGCATTTGCTGTATATAATATCTATGCTCTGAACTCTTCGTCGGAATTGAAGCTGGCAAAATCAACGTATACATTTTCTTATGGGGATAAGATTTATTTTCTGAGAGTTCTTAATGACAGGAACAAAATTCTTATAGTAAGGGCAGAAGATGGACTTACATTCAAAGATAAGCTTTTCAGCATTTCAAAGGATGATCTTAAGGATTCGACAAACAGCTTTCTGAAAGAATTTGAACTTAGCTCAAATCTAGATTTTTATATAAAAGTCGATGAGAATACCGTAAAAAAACTTAATCAATCTGTAAAGAGTCAGAAAGAAGATATGGAATCTTTTTTTGAAGCGTTGAAGTACAGGAACAGTAATATTTTCGATTTCTTTTTTGTAAACAGTCTGGAAGGTCTTATAAGAAAGTATGATAGGGATAGTAACTTTACCAAAGGAGCAATTGCAAATCTTCTGAATGCTTTTGCCAAATATACTATAGTTAGTTTTGATAAGCTGGATCTTAAAGCCGATTTTTCACAGCCGATACAGATTAACTACAATTCAAACTCTTATTTTAGAAAGTATGCTGATGAACAAAGCTTTCAGATTGTGAAAGATATACTAAAAAGTCAGGAGTGAAAAACTTTTGAGGAAATATTTGAGTGTTTTCGGAAGCCTTTTTCTTGTGCTTATACTTACAACGGTTCTTTTTTCTGTGAAGAAAGCTATTGTATTCAAAAGCGATATTTCACTTCCTTATTATTTTCTCATAATCGGAATGGATAGCGATACATCCCAGTCTGTAAGCAGAACCGATACTATAATACTTGCTGGTATAAATAAAGGAAAGATAATTTTTCTCCCTATTCCGAGAGATCTTATGATAAGTTCGGGAAACACAGAAAAGAGGATAAATGCCCTGTACTCGACTCTAGGTAAAGACAGCTTCCTTAAAACAGTTTCGGATCTTTCTGGAGTTCAGGTGAAAGACTATATAATATTCAATTATTCAATATTTAAGACACTGGGGGATGAAATTGCCCCCGTTCGTGTTTTTGTAGAGAGCAATATGTCCTATACAGACTATCATCAGAATCTTTTTATAAACTTTAAGCAGGGATATAACGATATGGACGGCGAAAAACTTCTCTATTACATGAGATTCAGAAACGATGAAATGGGCGATTTAGGAAGGATACAAAGACAGAAAAAGGCATTTTACTCTATCCTTGATAGAGCCAAAAATCTAGGAATGACCAAACTGGTTGATCTGATAGATATTGTAAAAAAAGAAACTATAAATACATTTTCATCATCGGATCTTTTCAAACTTTACTCTTATGCCAAAAGCTCCGAAATAGAGTTTCTTGAATTTCCTTATATAATAAAGGAAAGTTATGTCATATCAGATAACAAAAGACTGGAAGAAGTAAAAGCATATCTTGTTAAGTTTGAAAAAAACGAGGAAGTAAAAAAGCCTTCAGTTATGTTTATACGAAATAATTCAGCGTATTATATTGCTTTTTATAATGAAGTATATGCAAAATGGAAAGCTAAGGGATATCTTATATATGTGCCTGATGTAACCTTTGATTTTTTGGAAAAATCAAAAAGCTATATACTCGTGAAAAACCAACAGAAGTATCCCAATATAAAAAAAGACACGCAGGCTACCTTCAGCAAGGATTTTATCGATATACCAACGGCAGGAGAGACATATTTTTCTATAGTTAAAAAGGTATCCTCAAGCTTTATTGATTTTACATTATACGATGCAGTGGTGATCATAGGTGACAAATAAGAGATTTACAGATAAAGCAGTATTTTCACTAGTAAAGGGATTCATAAAAAAATCTCGTAAGAGCTTTAAATTTCCGACAATAGCCATTGCCATAGGAGTGTGGGGTCTTATCGTTATTACCTCTGTGGTCAATGGATTTGACAGACTTCTTATCGATTCGATAACCAGATTTTACCCACACATTACTGTTGCTGGAAAAAGTGATCTTTATTTTTCTGGAGTAAAAGAAAAGATGTTTTTTAACCTTGATAACTCTATGGTCGCTTTTAATGGATCGTTTGAATATGTGCAGCTTATGGACTGCGATGACATGTCATTTCTTGGGTCAAGTATAATTTCTGGACAACCGGAAAACGGAGCTGCTATTGGAAAAGAACTTTCGGAATATTTAAATGTATCCCTAGGAGATGAGCTGACAGTTTTTAAGATAAAGGGCATTATTCCTATAGCAAAAAAGTATAAGGTTGTATCTTTTTTTAAAACAGGGGTTTATATCTTTGATTCGAAATTTTTGGTAATTAACGATAAGGATTCTGTGAAAAATTTTACGGCTTACTACTTTGAAGATCCTCTAAAAGCTGATGAGTATAAAAATAAGTACTTTTCATACAGTCCGGCTTACACATGGAAGGAATCAAATAAAACGCTTACTCAGACAGTAGAAATAGATGGACTTATTGCTCTTCTGATAACAGTTTTTATAGTTCTTATGGCAGGTTTTTCAGTTTCAAACTCTATTACCTTCAGCATACTTACACGGAAAAAGGAAATCGGCATCCTCAAGTCATTGGGAATGAAAAACATCGATATTCAAAAAGTTTTTATTTCTGAAAGCCTTATTATTTCGGTTATTGGATATCTTTTGGGACTTGCGGGAGGTATGTTAACGGTTACTATGCTGGATTTTTTTAAAATAAAGATTCCTTCAGGGATATTTTATGTAGATTATCTTCCTGTATCTCTAAATCTTTCAATAGCAGGGAGTTCGTTTTTTATAATTACGGGAATAGTAGTTTTTTTCAGCTTCTTAACTACCCGTATGATCTCAGGTATAGATACTTTGGAGGCTTTAAAGGATGAATGAGAAAATTATTTTAACTGCCGAAGGTATTTTTTACTCGTATGATAAAAAAAATCCTGTTTTAAAAGGAGTAGACATAAAAGTATTAAAAAATGAAATACTCACTCTATATGGACCATCCGGAAGCGGAAAATCCACACTTATATATATATTAGGCGGACTTCTGACTCAGGATGCTGGAAAAATATTATATAATATAGATGACAAGAAAAAGAAGGTTGGGTTTGTTTTTCAAAATTATAATATGCTCAACGAACTAACTGTTTTTGAGAACTGTAAAGTTGCTCAGAATATACGATCGTTTGATGATGACCGACAAATTTTTGATTATGCAGATAAAATTGGTATAACCGATATTCTCTACCGCTATCCGGCTGAACTTTCGGTAGGACAGCTTCAGAGGTCGGCCGTGCTCAGATCGATTTTCGGACCTGTTGAACTGGTTTTTTGTGATGAACCAACTGGTTCGCTTGATTCTGAAAACAAAAGAAATGTCTTTGAACTTTTTTTCCAGCTTAAAGAGTATGTATCTTTTTTTGTTGTTTCACATGATGAAGTATCAAAAAAATATGCAGACAGAGTCCTAAACATGTCTGATGGCATAATACTGTGAGGTGGAAAAATGGAGAAAGAATTTTTGATCATCAAACCTTCTACAGTAAAAAGAGGGCTTATAGGAAGTATTATAAGTGAAATAGAAAATAGAGGCATTAAAATTATTGCTATGAAGATGCTTTGGATTTCCAGGTCACAGGCTTGTGAGTTATATAAAGAGCATGAGAAAAAGGATTACTTTGAACCGCTTGTAAGTTATGCCATCTCAGGGCCGGTGGTCGCGATGGTGGTGTCCGCAGAAAGGGCTGTTGAACATGTAAGACATATCTGCGGTTCGACAGATCCTCTTAAAGCTGAAACGGCAAGCATAAGAGGCAAGTATGGGCTTTCTGTCCGGAAAAATGTTGTTCACTCATCGGATTCACATGAAAATGCTTTGAGGGAGATGAAGATTTTTTTCAATGAAAATGAGCTATTTGAATATGAAGCAGTTTACGAAAAAGAAGTTTAATGGAGGAACCAGATGACTGTAGTCACTTTAAAAAAAGGGAAAGAACGTAAAGTTCTCAATGGATATCCGTGGATTTTTTCCGATGAGATTTTTTCTGTTGCCGGAGACAAAAAAAACGGAGAGATTTGCACTGTTTTTTCAGATAGTATGAAGTTCTTGGGGAAAGGTTTTTTTTCTTCATCCAATATTGCGGTCAGAATGCTGGTTCTTAATGATGATGAAATTGATTATAACTTTTTCTACAGTAGAGTTTTAAAGGCTTTTGAATTAAGAAAAGCAATTATAGAGAATTTAGATGCATGTAGGATATTTCATGGTGAAGCTGATGGAGTCCCCGGTCTTATAGCCGATAAATATAATGACTATATAGTGATTCAGTTAAGGAATGTTGGGGTGGAAAATAAAAAAGCCCATATAGTTGAAGCTTTTGCGAAGGTATATGCACCTGTCGGAATATACGAAAGAAGTGATTTTGAAACCGGCTCTGCAGAAAATATAAAAAGAAACAAAGGAGTAATTTTCGGCAAAGAACCTGAGCCTACAATTATTGTTCAGGAGCATGGGTTGAAGTATAATGTGGATATAATAAACGGTCAGAAAACAGGATTCTTCTTCGATCAGAAGGATTCAAGGTTTTTTGTGAGACAGTTTGTAAACAAAGGTTCGATATGTCTTGATGCGTATACTTTTACCGGCGGATTTGCAATGAATATGGCCGTTTCTGGTGCAAAGAAGGTATATGCGGTTGATAAGGACGAACAGTCGCTTGAAATGGCTAAAAGAAATGTAGCTATGAATAATATTGAAAATATAGAGTTCTTCTCAGGAACTTATGAAAAGTTTATACAGGAGTATTCTGGAGAGGATTTTGATGTAGTAATTCTTGATCCTCCGTCTTTAATAAAAAAGAAGGAAGAAAGAAGAAAAGGTCTTGACATATTTAAAGGTATTGTTAAATTGATTGTGCCTAAAATAAAGGCCAACGGAATAGTATGCCTTTGCAGCTGTGCATACCAAGCTGACACAGACATGCTCATAGAAGCCTCAAGAATGGCGTTTGAAGGAACAGGAAGGAGTATCCAGATGGTGGGATTCACTTTTCAGTCGAAGGATCATCCTTATATAATACAGATTCCGGAGAGTTTTTATTTAAAATGTGTGTGGCTTAAAATAAAATAAGGGGGAAGTGCTATGAGAGTGCTGGGTTTGATATTATGCGGTTCAAATCAGGATAATTTGAAACCACTGACCAGAATAAGAACCAGTGCAGCTGTTCCCATGTTTGGAAAGTACAGGGCAATAGATTTTACTTTAAGTAATATGGTAAACTCTGGTATTTCAAAGGTAGGAGTACTTACGCAGTATAATCCCAGAAGTCTTATGGATCATCTTGCCGGTGGAAAAGAATGGAACCTTGACAGAAAAAGAGGCGGAATATTTATTCTTCAGCCATTTATGGTAGGCAGCGGTGAGAGTATATACTATAAAGGAACTGCGGATGCCATCTTTCAGAATATATCCCTTCTGAGGAGAGGTGACGAGGATTTTGTCCTCATAGGCTCAGGAGACCACATTTATAATATGAGTTATATGGATCTTTTTAAGTACCATATTCGTAAAGGTGCTGATATCACAGTTATTTCAAGCAAGATCTGTAGGGAGGATACAAGGATATGTGATTATGGCCAGTTAGCGGTTGATAATGACGGAAGAATTAACGAATTTGTAGAAAAACCGACCGATTGCATATATGAAGATATATCCATGGGTGTTTATTTTATAAATAAAGCTCTTCTTCTGGAACTTCTGTACTCATCGGTTCCGAACAACGGGTATGATATGGTCAGGGACATTATTATTCCAAACATATCCAAACTTCGGGTTTATGCATACAAACATTCTGGATACTGGAGAAACATCAAAAAATCTATAAAAGAGTACTATGATACCAATATGGATATACTTAAAAGAGAGGTCAGAAAAGAACTTTTTTATTCAGGAAGGAAGATATATACCAAACTTAAAGATTACGCTCCTCCTAAGATAAATATAAATGCTTGTGTAAGCAATTCATTTATAGCTGATGGCTGCATAGTCAACGGACAGGTCAAAAATTCGATAATTTCAAGAGGAGTAATAATAAAAGCCGGAGCAAGTGTAGAAAATTCTATAATAATGGAAGATTCAGTAATAG
>CALMRR010000111.1 GCA_937871925.1 uncultured Petrotoga sp. | reverse complement strand
CATCCGACAGGGGGGTTAACTGGATCCGGAAGTTCTCCTTCTATAATTATTCTTTCTTTTTTACTTTGATCTAATGTCGGAACTGCGGAAAAAAGAGCTGTTGTATATGGATGAAGCGGGGCAGTGTATATTCTTGCAGCCTGTCCGTATTCGACAAACTCTCCAAGGTACATTATGGCTATTCTGGTGCTTATATAGTGAACCACGTTAAGATTATGTGAGATGAAAATATATGTAAGGTTGTAATTTTTCTGCAGGTCTGTCATTAGATTGAGAATCTGCGCCTGAACCGATACGTCAAGAGCAGAAACAGGTTCATCAGCGATTATCAGCTCAGGTTCAAGGATAAGCGAGCTTATTATACATATCCGTTGTCTCTGTCCTCCGGAAAGTTCACTTGGGTACCTGTTTAGGTAGGCGGTGCTGAAGCCAGCAAGTTCCATAAGTTCAGAAACTTTTTCCATTCTTCGTTTTCTGTCTTTCATTCCGTGTATTATAAGTGGTTCTTCAAGAATCCAACCTATTTTTTTCCGTGGGTTAAGCGAGCCATATGGATCTTGGAATATAATCTGTATTTTTTTCCTCAGTTCTTTGAGTATTCTGCCGTCAACAAAGGATATATCCTGACCGTTAAATATTATTCTGCCGGATGTGGGTTTGTAAAGATGCATAAGTGTCTGACCGAGAGTTGACTTTCCACAGCCACTCTCTCCGACTATGCCGAATATTTCTCCCTTCTGTACTGAAAAGCTTACATCATTAACGGCTTTAAGATACTTTATCTGGGAAAATATACTGTTTCTTCTCAATGGAAAGTATTTTTTGAGATTTCTGACTTCAAGAATCGGTTTTTCCATTTTTTTCCTCCGCGTAAAAGCATCTTGTAAGATGTTCAGGTTCATACTCTCTTAGTTCGGGAAGCTCTTTCCTGCATCTTTCAAGAGCATAAGAACAACGGTTGAAAAACGGGCATCCTTCAGAATTATCATAAATAGAGGGTACTTTGCCTTTTATGCTGAAAAGTGGATTTCCTTTTTTTTCGGGAGCCGGAATACATTTAAGAAGAGCCTGGGTATATGGATGAATGGGATTTGAAAATATTCTTTCTATACATGATTTTTCTACTATATATCCGGCATACATCACTATAACCTGACTGCACATTTCTTTTATTACTCCGAAATCATGTGATATGAAGAGTATTGAACTGTTGGTTTCCAGGTTGATCTTTTTCAGTAGCTCAAGTATCTGTGCCTGAACGGTAACATCAAGCGCTGTCGTTGGTTCATCTGCGATTATAAGATCCGGATTGCAGGCTATTGCTATACATATCACTACTCTTTGGCGCATACCTCCGGAA
>CALMRR010000110.1 GCA_937871925.1 uncultured Petrotoga sp. | reverse complement strand
CCGACCATATCTTCCCAGGAGTACCTGAACTTGCCGTCAATAAGCTTGTTATTTGCATCCGAATACTGCGAAGCGGGTTTAGGGTTTACTGTATAAGAACATCCTTCAAGAACTGTTTTGGAGTCATACATTACCTGTATCTCGGGAGTTATTACCCACTCTATACCGGCGGGCACCTCGAGTGAGATTTTTACATACCTTGATCTGACCTTGCCATTCCAGCTGATGCTTGTAAGCGATTCATCCGCAAATAGCTCGTCAGAGGTTTCCTTGTACTTGGATGGATAGTAGTAGACGTCATTATATGCGGAATACTGAACAATGATAGTATCCATTCCAATATTTCGCATAGATTCAAGCTCTTTGTACATCTCATCATAATTCATATTGGCAATTGCTCCGTTAATCTGAAAAAAAGCACCGGAAAGAGGTTTTACCTTTTCTCCGCCGGCAAACCCTATTGCGGAGAAAGCTATAAATAAAATCAATAAAGCCTTTACACCAAGTTTTTTCATACTGTCACACTCCTAAATAAGATTATTCATCAATAAATAAAGAACATAATGCTGCGCCTACAGACCCTGCTTCTTCTCCTACGGTACTGTACTTTATTATATCCCCCGGATTTCTCAGGTTAATTTTTTCAAACTCCCTGCGGATGCTTTCAAGCATAAAGCTCCCGTAACGTGGTAGTACACCGCCTATATATACTGCATCAAAATCAATAGTATTCTTTAAGGTATCAACAAGCCAGGCAAATGTTTTACAATACTCCGATAATATTCTCTGATCCTTTTCGTTTATTGGATTATTGATATCAGAAAGATTTTCCGACAGATACCTGCCTGAAAGAACAGTCTCTATACAGCCTTTTTTCCCGCACGTACATGAGTTGGAACTTAAGGGATACACAATGTGGCCGATTTCCCCTGCTGAGCCCGTTACTCCTCTCATTACTTTTCCGTTTACAACAATTCCGGAACCTATGCCCGTACCTACAGTGATATAAAGTATACAACCGTCTTTTTCTTTGAACCACTGCATATATGCAGCCATATTTGCGTCGTTGTCCACTACTGTACGTATTTTAAAAACTTTTTCAATCTCTTTTTTTACTTCCGTTCCTGTCCACCCCGGCAGATTGTCAGAAGCATATAGGACTTTACCGTTTTTAAAATCAATTCTGCCGGCCGAGGCAATGCCAATTGCCGTAGTTTTTCCATCAATTACCTTTTCAATGCATTTTTCTATGCACGCCAGAACAGAGGCAGCGTTTTTAGGAGTCTCCTGTCTGTAAGACTTGAGAATATTTCCGTACATATCAGTAAGAACCGATCTGGTCCATGTTCCGCCAAGATCTACACCTACTGCAGTTATTTCTGAAGAAGGCAGATCACTGATATGCTTTACAAACCTGGCTGTAGTTTGCTGTGGCCTGGAGATGGCTCCTCCGACAACAACTGCGTAAGCTCCGTTTAAAATAGCCGTTCTGACCTGTTCGGGATAAAAATAATTTCCTTCAGCAATAACAGGAATATCTGTTAACTCTGTTATTTCACGTATAAGACGTATATCAGGTTTGGATCTTTCAGAAGTTTGTGCAGTATAACCAGACAATGTAGTGGAAATATAGTCGGGTTTCAAAGTAAGAATTTTTTTTACGTCCTCAACGCTTGAAATATCAGCAAGAATTTTAATATGAGGATACTTTTCCCTGCAGTGTCTGTAAAGCTTTTCAAGAGGTTCCGGTCTACTCCTGTATATGCTGAGA
>CALMRR010000109.1 GCA_937871925.1 uncultured Petrotoga sp. | reverse complement strand
AAAAAAACTGCTCTTACTTGAAGGCTGCAGGTTGCTCCAAGGTTATATATTCAGCAAACCTATAAAAGATGGTGAACTGCTTGTTTATCTGGATCATGCCCGCAAAACTTCTGAAATTACAGGCTGTAATCCATAATAAAAGAATTAAAGTTACATTTTATATTATAAAAACATCTTCGGCTCGAAGATGTTTTATTTTTTATTTATGCATCTTTTAGTTTTGCAAGTTACCTATTTTATAAATGCAATGCAATTATGCTCAGAAGCTTTTACCATACCGTTTTTTTTATAAAAATCTATTATTCCTTCGGTATTGTCTGTCATTAAAACTACCTGACGAACTGATCTGTATCTTTCTAAAACCAACTGTAAAAGCTTACTCCAAATGTATTGCCTTTGATATTTTTTAAAATCAATATATCCTGATTATAAATAATAGTCCGACCGTCTCCTACTACTCGGATTAACCCAATTAACTTATCTGTATCCCATACAGTAAATACTTTTAATGAATTTCTGAAGGCATTTTTTAACCTATAGCTGTCGTTTGTATATGCTGACCACTGTGCATCATTATATAATTTAAGCAGTTCTTCAGTTTCAGGTATGATATCTTCTTTAATCAATATTCTATCCATAATATCCTCCTTAATTTTTATAAAATGTTTTGTTCTTAATAAGAAAAAATACTTTTAAAATTCACTAAATAATTGTATAATTTATTGTACAAACTGCAAATTAAGAGTTAAGTATCTATTTTACCCAACGGAGGTACAAATGAAAGAAAAAATTAATTTTTCATCTTCAGCCGTTGACAGTCTCTGCGAAGAAAAAGAATTCTCGGGAGTCATACAAATCGACGAAGAAAACAGCACAGTATATTCAAAAGCTTTTGGTTATGCCGATATTATTGAAAAAAGAAAAAATAATATGGATACTTTATTTGCAATTGCCTCGGGAACGAAGTTTTTTACAGCCTTGGGAATTGGTATACTCATCGATCGTGGCTTATTTACTCTTGATACTCCTGCCAAAGAACTTTTTGACCTTAATATAAAAACATACTCAGATAAAATTACCATAAGACATCTGCTCTCTCACACATCAGGGATGCCGGACTACTACATCGAGGAGGATACAGAAAAGCTTAATGATTTTGAACCTGAATATCCTTTTTATAAACTTGTTTCACCTAAAGACTATTTAGTGCTTTTTCCTAAAGAACCAATGAAGTTTCAGCCAGGTGAAAGGTTTGAGTATAATAACAGTGGTTTTGTATATCTTGCCATGATAATAGAACATATCAGTGGAAAAAGTTATAAGGAGTTTATAGAAGGAGATATCTTTCGAAAAAATGGTCTTACCAGAAGCGGCATATTTCCCTTTAATGCACTCAGGCCTAATACAGCCTGGGGTTATATTGTAGAACATGATAGCTGGAAAAGCAATATATACAAGCTTCCTATTCAAGCTGGCGGAGATGGTGGAATTTATACATGTGCCGGAGAAATGAAACGCATATGGGAATATTTTTTTAAAAACAAAATTATCTCGGCTGATCTGGTAAACGAATTTATTACTCCACAAACTGCTGAACCAGTTGAAAATGATGATTATTATGGACTTGGATTGTGGCTTAGACCAAAAAGAACTTATCTTATTCCCTACATAGTAGGATCTGATCCCGGAATCTCTTTTATAAGCAGTTATGATCCGTACAAGACCTCCTATACATTCTTAGTTTCAAACACAACCGACGGGGTATGGAATGTGATATCAAGCATTAGACAGTAGAAAATCTCTAGTATAAAGGAGAAAACCGGATGGACTTTTATAAAAAGGGAATGTTGCCTTTAAAAGTCTCGTTTTTTATGCTCACTGTCTTTCTTATTATATCGGGATCTTTCTTCTCTTTTTGGACCATAAAATTAGCTGATGAGAAGATGAGAGCCGATCTTTTACTTCAGGCAGAAATTGTCTCACGAACAATAAATATATCTGATATAAAAGCTCTTGACGGCAATCTTCAAGACGTTACTCTTTTGGAGTATAGACGCTTAAAAAATCAGTTGACAGATATATGCAGTGTAATACCAAACTGTCGGTTTGCTTATATCCTTGGAAAAAAGGAAAATGGGAATGAGTATAATGTTGTAGATTCTGAAAAAATAAGCTCTCAGTTCTATGATCCTCCAGGTCATGAGTACGATGAACCGCAGGAAATAGATGAAAAAGTCTTTAAAACCGGAATAGCCCAGACAGATGGTCCAATCTCCGATTCTGCGGGAACGTATATAACGGCACTGGTGCCGATAAAGGATCCAGACTCTGATGATATTCTTGTACTTCTTGGTCTTGATATTGATACCAAAGGCTGGTCTCAAAATCTCCTAAAACAGACATGGTTGTCAGTAGCCCTTATATTTCTTATGGAGATTGTTCTCATAGTATTCTGGTATATTCATCTGCAGAGTAAAAAACTCAGGCAAAGCGAAGACAGGCTAAAGACTATTGCAGATTCTGTAACTGACGGTATCATCATGACCGATAGTAACGGAGCAATCGCTTTTTGGAACAAGGGTGCCGAAAAAATTTTTGGCTATAGTTCTGTTGATGTTTCAGAGAAAAAAATTTATGATCTGCTCGAAGATTCTAATGCCACATTAAAATTCAAAAACCTGATATCCGATTACCTTCTTCAAGGAAAAGAATTTTCTCCATTAGAACTTGAAACATTTGGAAAAAGAAAGGATGGCAAAGAAGTCCTTCTTTTGGTTTCTCTTTCAAAGATTATTTTTGAGAAAAAACATTATTTTGTAGGAATATTAAAAGATATAACACAGGCTAAAATCACGCGAGA
>CALMRR010000108.1 GCA_937871925.1 uncultured Petrotoga sp. | reverse complement strand
AAAGGAACTTTAGGAGGAAGATCATGTCAAACCTTTCATTATTACTCAAGTATTCATTTAAAAATAAAGTACGGCCGGCAAAAAACAAAAAAGGCGTATCCAAGGCATCTAAACCTATTACAACCGTAATCCAGTACCTTCTTCCGGCGGTCATATTCGGTATGACAATTGCTCCGGTAATGTTTATAACCATGAAGGATCTCAATATACCCATGCAGAGCCTTGGTATTGACAGCAGTTATTCATTTCTTGATATTATTTTTTCTCTTAACTTTCTGGGTATGGGAATAATGTTTTTCATGAACTACTCTCCAAGCATAATAATGAACCTTTACGACAGTGAAATGACTCAGGCATTTCTCACTATGCCCATAAAAAAATCAACTATATTCTGGGCCGGCTCCATAGATAGTCTTCTCATGACCGGTCTGCCTTTAGGGATGCTTCTTCCCATAGCAGTTGTTTATGCTATAATAATGAAAGCCAATATATTTCTATCGATTTTGGCTATAGTAGGCTTTGTTATTGTTCTTCTTGGAATTTCAATGCTTGGAGGCATACTGATGTCATTTTTTATGAGTAGAACATCTGCCAAGCGGTTCACAATGTTTGCATACTTTGGAAGTATAATACTGTATGTTTTTGCAGCCAATTACTTTAACCCCTCAAACTTCAACTCAGGAAACGTCGAATTAATTGCACAGACTTTTAAGAACGCACTGGGTTTTATCCTAAATCCTGTCTTTCCGCATACATGGATGATTAACAGTACAAAAGGTAATCTATGGTCACTGATAATACTTTTCGGAGCAGGTATACTTTTGTTTTGTTTTACTTATTTTTTATCTCAGAAGCTGGACTTTTCAATCTCAGGAAAAAAAGCCAAAAAAAGTAAAAAGATTACTTTTAAAACCGGAAGGTTCCCTCTGATAAAAAAAGATCTCAAGCTAAGCTTCAGAGACAGTCAGACATTATTTCTTCTTATCTATCCGGCCGTTTTACCTGTTATCTTTTTCTTTGCAGGCAATACAAAAGGTTCTTCTCTCGGAGTAATGTCTTCGCTCATGTTTTCGGCTATAGCAGCTTTTTATGCTGCATACCTTGCCATAATGATGCTTGCGGAAGAAACCAAGATATGGCCTGTTCCAAAGCTTTATCCTATAAAAACCAGAACTCTTGTAAGCAACAAGGTTAATATTCCCTTTGCTATCTTTATGATAGAATATATTCTTATCGTAATACTGCTAACAGTAATTTCGGGATTTTCGTTTGTAAACATAATAAGCATCCTGCCTATGGGAGTTATACTCTACTACTCGTCCTTACTTGGAGCAAGGCTTTTTCTTAAAAATCCTAAAAGAGAGGTAAAACAGAAGAACTTCCTTTCCGGAAAAGAAGTATTTGAACTGGAAGGAGCAACTATGGGAGTAGCTTTTGGGGTATTTTTCCTTCTTAATTTCTTTTCAACAGTAAAAAATAGGCCATTTTGGATTTTCGTCGGACGGGAGTGGCTTATCTATCTTGTATTTATAGGTGTACCAATTCTTCTGATAGGACTGACAGTACTGGGGATATTTAAAGAACTGAAGAAAATTAAAGTACTTATAGAAAACTGGGAATAAAAAACAGGATCTTTATGATCCTGTTTTTTATATAAGTACAATATTGAGTCTTGACATTTCAGAAGATATATTCAGATAACAAGTCGCACTGGTCTGTGAGTAGTTAGAAGAAACATATGATCCGTCCTCTCGCTTTACAAGTCCTTCAAGGGTTTTGAAGGTAAGATCACCCACATGATTTAGAACCAGCGAAACATTCTTGGGAACCTTTATCGTAAGGGCTGATATTTCTATATTCATGTCTATCACTGAATCTGCAACATCTGTAGGAACTATTGAGATCTTGGTTGCTGTGGTATTGAGCTTGGCATTTTTAATATTAAGTTCCCTCATATCCAAAAGCACATCAGAGACATTAAATGTTGAATCAATTTTATATTCGAGGTTTTTGTCCATGAAGAGTTCAAGATTGGATCTCTCTGGAACCTTAACGTTTGAAACCTTCAGCTTATCTATTATGTTCAAAGTACCCTCTTCATATGATGTTTTCATTCTGAAGATATCTT
>CALMRR010000107.1 GCA_937871925.1 uncultured Petrotoga sp. | reverse complement strand
CACTGTTTCTTAAAGCACTGTAGGTTGCAATTATGATCCTGGTATCGGGACAGATATTTTTCCCTTGACCGTATATATGCCAGCTCATATCTGAAAACTTATCTATTTCGGCAGCCCAGTTATATAAAACTGATTTGGGACAGAGTATCAGATCATTTTTTGAACTCTTCTTCCCCCCAAGCAGCGCTATAGTCTGGACTGTTTTGCCCAATCCCATATCATCCGCAAGTATTGCGTTAAGTCCATAGCCATATAAGAATCTAAGATAATCGACGGCTTTCCTCTGATACTCCCTCAGTGGAAGTTTCAATACGAAAACATCGGAAGAAACTGATTCAAATCTTTCAAACCTTTCAAGGTACTCCTTTACCTCACCGTCAGCTTCCTGTTTAAAGTCAAAAAGCTTGTAAAACGGAACCTTTCCTCCGTTACGTTCTATTGATTCGACCAGTTTTCTTACTTTTGGAGGAACTTCGACAATTCCACCGTCCTTGAGTACAATATACCCGGATTTTTTGATTTCCTCATAGTACTGTTTTATATCCTGATCTTCAATGCAGATACTAAGTTCAAACCAATCTGTTTTTCTTGTACCCGATACTGTGACTCGGGGAGTTGATATAACCTTTATATCCTGTGCATAAAGAACCCTGATCCTTCTGTCAATTTCAAGAATGCCTTCATTAAGAAACTTTACAAACTTAGACGGACCCATAGACGCTTCACCGTTTTTATCAAGCTTTACACCGGCTTTTAAAAGACTTAAGACCACTTCCTGCTCGCAGACAGTGTCACGTATCATCTGGCCCGCCTGCCTAAATGTATATGAAACACCTTCACAGCTTATTTTTAAATTGAATTTGAACATTTGATCGATTCTGAATATGTAAAGTTCATAAAACTGTGGCCCCTGGAGCACTTTTATATCCGGAGTATTTGAAAGAAACTTTATACCTGTTCCCATTAGCTTATGAATATAATCATTTGTAATTTCATCGTATGGTATGTTTTGGACTGTCTGCAAGACAAGCTTTGAAATGTCAAACGGATAGTTGACATCAACTATCCGGAACTGTTTTTTTTCATCAATTACCACACAATCCTGGAGTGAACTAAGCACTTTTTCTGTCGCCATACTTTCGCCATCAGATTTAAGTTCAAACCGAAGACCATAGTTGTTATTGCTATCTTTATCAATGATACAGTAAAGATTTACATCAGCTCCGAAGCTTATTATTTTGTTATCATAAAAAATTTCTGTCATCTTTTCACGCATGCTCCTGAAAGCTCTAAGAAAGAGCTTTCCGGTTTTTATGTCCGGATATGTAAAAGATTTTATGTCATTTTCTCTGCTATCGCCGGCAGCAGAACAAAAAAAATCATACATCTCCATCTCTATGGGTATGTACTCTTTTTTACTTTTTTTCAATGGTTTTATATATACTTTTCCTTCTGACGTATCTTCAAAAAGACCATAAGCATCGGCATGTCCTTGTCTGGCTTGCGTCTGCAGACCGACCAGAACACTTTTTATATAGTCGTTTTTCCCACACTCATCCTTAAGAATAATCTTCTTAGCTTTTAAAAGCAGAAGTACCTGATGAACACAAAGTTCTATTCCCTTATTACTGCACATGCACACCCTGTATATGATCTTTTCTTCACTTATTGAAACCAAAGTATCAAAAGTATCCGAACCGTCTTCAACTTTGCCTTTTATCATAAGTGTCCCGTTTACTGTTTCAAACTTTATATCAGATACCATAACTGTTTCATACGACTGAACAGCCTTTTCAAAAAGATCGTCTGTAATGGTAAGAAGTGTGTGATCGATTGCATTTAAAAATTTTTTCATATGAGTTTCACCAACAAAAACCTATCCCCTTGCGGGGATAGATACCTTTATTTTATTATTTTATTAGACTGTCAATCTCCTTTATAAGCTCCGTATATAGGGCTTGCAGTTCTGCATTATCTTTAATAGATGAAGCTATAACCTCAGCCTGCTGCTTTATCTCTGTAAGCTTTAGAATTACTATATCTCTGTTGACAGGATCATCAATATACTGTACTAGCATGGAATAAAAACTTTCAAAGTACTGATAAGCTATGACAGGATCATCAGGAT
>CALMRR010000106.1 GCA_937871925.1 uncultured Petrotoga sp. | reverse complement strand
TGTCAAAGTCACTCCGCAGCCCACAGATACACAAAAAACACCTGAACAGGATATACAGCCGCAGCCAAAAACAGAAGACACACCCGCAGCTACAGAAACAAAAGTAGAAGACACTCCCGTAGCTACTGAAACTAAAGTAGAAGATAAACCCACGGAACCGGCAACAAGCAGTACCGTTCCGATCGAACCGATAAAAGAAATACCACAAACAGAGCCGACCAAGCCGGCTACATCACAAGAAGTAAAAAAAGAGTATATAGATATTCCAAACATTCTTTCCAATTATGGATATACTATCAAAACATATGAAAACACAATGTATATTGCCGGATATGAAATCAACGACAACAACTGGCAGGCAAAGGTTACACAGATCGCCAGCAGCCTTGAAGTTGAAAAAGAGTTCCTTTTTGGAGGCAAAGGCACAGAGTTTTTCAAAGATGTCCTTATAACCAAAGACGCCTCCGAGGTTCTTAGCATAACAGCTGTCGGTGACACCACTTCTATAGGTTACAGTGGTGATGCATATCTTGTATCGTTCCTTCCCGACGGAACTGTTCTGTATGAGTCAAACTACGGTGATCTGGGAAGAGACAACGGAGTAAAGATAAAAGAAGTTGACCAGAACGGGTATGCCATAATAGGAAATTATTATGTGAACAACAAGCTTTCAGATATATTTGTGTCCAGATATGCAAAAGACGGAACAAGAATATGGCTGAGCACCTTCGGCGGAAAAAACATAGAGATGGCTGTTGACTGTGAGGTAACCCCAGACCAGGGACTGCTTATAACAGGGGCCACAAAATCCTTTGGATATGGCAAATACGATGTTTACGCCATAAAGGTTGATTTCTACGGAAGAGAGAAATGGACCAACACCTTCGGTGATGACAAAGACAACCTTCCTGTAGGAATAATTACATTCTCAAACAAAAAGTATATACTCTATGAAACCAAGGAAGAACTCAGAAAAAACTCCCACAACATTGTAGAGGTAGATCACGAAAAAGGCTTTAAACTTTCATTCAAATACATACCAGATTTTGAAGAAAACCTTTTGGGTTTTTCAAATCTCGGAGGAATGGTTTATGCTTACGGTTACCGCATCATAAAAGGTAAGAAAACAGGCCTTATATATACCGTCGATATGAAAAACAGTCTTTTTACCGATCCGAAAGTCTTTGAAATGGACGGAGATTTTGAGATAACCAGTATGACTGTTCTTGGAACTGACATCTATGCTCTTGGAAACCTGAACAATAAAAAACTAAGCATGATACTTATGAACATAAATATAAAATAGAACTGCAAAAAAACCAATAAAAGGAGAACAACATGGACGTATGCTCGGCCTTTAACAAATGCGGAGGATGCCAAACTCTCGGCACGAACTACCAACTCCAGCTTGAAACCAAGGAAAAAACAGTACTTCAGCTCTTTGAACAAAACAACATAACGGTAGAAAAATACGATGGGATCACCCCATCACCCGATATATACCACTACAGAAACAAGATGGAGTACTCTTTCGGAAACGAATATAAAGACGGCCCCCTTAATATAGGCCTTAAAGGAAGAAAAAGACTCATAGATGTATACTATGGTCCGGACTGTATGATAGCCCCGCAGGATTTTAACACGATTGTAAGCTGTTCAAGAGAGTTCTTCCTGTCTGAAAACCTTACCTTCAGAAACTTTCTCAGACACCAGGGCTACCTCAGACATCTTTCGGTAAGACAAGGAACCCATACTCACGAACTCCTTGTACACCTTTCCACCGACAAAGATTACGAAAAAGACCATATCGTGGACAGATGGGCTCAGCTGCTTACCGGACTCAAGCTTGAAGGAACCATAAAAGGGATACTCCATAGCAGATCAGATACCAGATCGAATATGTTTGCCGTGGAAAACACAAGAACCCTGTACGGGCAGGACCTCTTCCATGACAAGATAGGAGATCTTTCATTCAAAATATCGACAGGATCGTTTTTTCAGACCAATACCAGAGCAGCTGAAAAACTATACGGAATAGTGCTGGACAAAATGGAAGAATGCACCATTGCATACGATCTTTACAGCGGAACGGGAACCATATCGCTTTTGCTCTCAAAAAAAGCAAAAAAAGTATACTCCATAGAAATAGTACCTCAGGCTGTCATCGCAGCAAAACAAAATGCACTGGACAATAACATTCAAAACGTTGAGTTTATATGTTCGGATGTTAAAGATGCCGTTGAAAACATAAAAGAAAAACCACAGTATGTTGTACTTGACCCCCCAAGAGCAGGACTTCATCCTGATGTAATCCGATTCCTCCAAAGAAAGAAGTTTCAGAACATAATATACGTTTCATGCAATCCACAATCACTTGTACAAAACCTTAAAGATCTTAACGAACTCTATCAGGTAAAAACACTGAATATCGTAGATATGTTTCCGCATACCGAACACGTTGAGACGGTAGTATTGATGTCAAGACTGTAAGCCTAGATTTTACTGGGTTTGCGGGATTACATCTAAGTTATCTACTCGACCTAAGGAGGTAAAATGAGTACATGGTAACATGTCGATGGTATATTTTTATGCGAAAAATAAGCCTGAAATTAGATAGGGTTGAGTTGATAGTTTAGATAACGGGCATTTTTCATAGGGTTGAGGAGACAGGATGGATATATCATCCA
>CALMRR010000105.1 GCA_937871925.1 uncultured Petrotoga sp. | reverse complement strand
GGATGACCGGTTATCCATTTAAGATTGCAGAAGTTGATGATTCCAGTCTTTTCCTTGTTATCAGTAAAGAGTAAAGTATTTTGGGTTTTTAACATAAAAAAGCAGGTGATCAGCTCACCTGCGCATTTTAACGTTAAGAGTACGAGGAGTGTATAAGTTAGTATTGGGTAAGTTTTAAAAGACTTTTAGCCTGGAGCAGATACTTCAGACAAAAACCCAAAAAGTCTATGCCGCCGGAAAAGGTTTGAAATCCGATGCTTTCTGATATTTTTCTTTCCAAGTAGAATACTTTTTCTTCCACTTTTTGTATATTGGTTTTTGAAGGAAACTCACACTGTATGTCAGAGCTAAGTTTTATCAATTCAAAAGTTTCAAGCATAATTCGAAGCTTTGCGCCCAGTTCTTCTACCCATGGTAATATATCTTTCCAGAGTTTTTCATCTGTTTTTTCAAGGGAAGTTAAGTTTTGGATATGTTTTTCTATAAGAATTGTATACTTTTCAACCGCTTGAACTGGTCTGAGGCTGTATTCGCTTTCAAATGCCAGTGCAAGCTCTTTTATTTTTTCATATCCTTGCGGATGCAGCGGACTTTTAAGATTAAAGTGCACTAACGTTAAAAGTCCGTTATAGGTATCCGGGTAAAGCTCTTTGAGTGAGAGTTCTTTTGATTTTAAAGGGTCGTAGGAATCGGGAAAGTTCATATAATTTATGGCATCGGCCATGACAAGCATACTTGCGTAAGCTTGATTCATAGGGTTGAGT
Source organism: uncultured Petrotoga sp. (assembly GCA_937871925.1). Lineage (GTDB taxonomy): Bacteria > Thermotogota > Thermotogae > Petrotogales > Petrotogaceae > UBA5851. The sequence goes on along the minus strand of CALMRR010000105.1, from coordinate 802 downwards.
ACTATTCCCTTTGAGTAGAGGTAAAGATCTTTTTCCCTTGATTCGTAAGGTCCTATATGAAGTTCTCCGCACATTAGAGAGTCATTCACAGGAAAGTTGTCCCAGTAGAGTACTTTTCTCCTGAAAGCGTGGGATATTTTTTTTGTATTTTCTGTCAGAAGTTTTTGGGAACAAACATCTTCTCCTGTCCACATAATATCGATCCGCAGATCAAGACATTCTCCGAGGATGGTATGATATTGGACGGGATCGGTTCCGTGATAAATGGTCGGGCATATGATTAACTTTGCATCCCGGTCTTTTTTAAGCAGCATATCGTACAGTCTGTTTGAGAAATCAGACTGGGCACGGGCAAGAGAACTGTACTTCTCCTTGTCTGCCATATGGTTCAGAGAAAGAGGAATGTCATCGAAAAACAGAGAAAATGTTTTTACTCCCAGATTGGAAAAGAAAGTATATTTTTCAAAAAGCTTTTCCAGATCTTCATCATTTGAGTATATCAGAGAAAGACCGGGACTTACGGCAGCCGAAAACTCCACATGATTTTTTGCAGCAAGGTTTATAAGTTCAGCGAACTCTTTATCATATCCACAGGGATAAGGGTCTTTCCAGCGTACTCTGTGGAAAGGGTCGGTTTTGGGGGCATAGATGTAAAGGTTGTATCCTTTTTTACCCATGAAGCTTAAGATATCTTTGCGTTCGCCGTGGCTCCATTCACGGCCGTAAAAGCCTTCAACTATGCCCTTGTATTCAAAATAATTTTCCATAGTTCACCTCTGTCAGTATTTAACGGCTCCTTCCA
>CALMRR010000104.1 GCA_937871925.1 uncultured Petrotoga sp. | reverse complement strand
GAACTTCGGCAGCTGTCCTGTTCCCGTCATGCTTCTCCTATGAACCATAAAAGGCGGGAATATTTCCGTATAGCCGTTTTCGGTGTGAGTATCCAGCATGAAGTTTACCAGTGCTCTCTCCAGCTTTGCCCCAAGCCCTCTGTAAAAAGTGAATCTTGCTCCCGTCACCTTTCCTGCAGTTTCAAAGTCCAGTATGTTGAGATCGACGCCGATATCCCAATGAGCCTTTGGCTCATATTCAAACTTAGTCGGTTCTCCATACTTCCGGATTTCCACATTGTCCGTATCGGAGCTGCCGTCTGGTATGCCGTCATAAGGAGTATTAGGTATGGTCAGGAGTATGCTTGTTATTTCCTCATCCAGATTTCTAACCCTCTCATCCATTTCCTTTATCTTTTCAGATACCTGTCTCATTTCCAGAACCACAGCCTCGGCATCCTGCTTTGCTTTCTTAAGCTTTGCAACCTCCTCGGATACTTTGTTTTTTCTGCTTTTGAGCTCTTCTACCTCATAAATAACCTGTCTTCTTTGTTCATCAAGCTTCAGAACCTCATCAATCCTGAACTCCTGCCCTCTTCTTGAGAGCTTTCTTTTTATCTCCTCAGGATTGGATCTGATTGCTCTGATATCCAGCATAGTGTTTTCCTCCTTTTTTGAATAAAAAATATAAAAGCCTTTCTTCCCCATGAAAAGGGACGAAAGGCTTTCCGCGTTGCCACCCTAATTAGCAGTAATCAATTTCACTGCTCTCTCATATGCTTAACGGCTGTACCGGTACTGCTCATCGCAGACTGCTCCGGGATGGATGGCTTTAAGCTGCCAGCCGGCTTGCACCTACCGCCCGCTCTCTTAATGGCTCACCTATAGCTTTTCCCTTCAAAGCATTTCATGTATTATTTTTATTTTATACTATTCTACTACTAACTATGCATTTTTGCAATATCAACTTCATCATCCGCCCCCCAATGGAGGAAATACTGATAAAAGATCATTTTCATAAAGCACCTGATCTGACTTTCCGCTTTTTCCATTAATCAGCAGAATAGCCACATCCTTTATATCAATATCGAGTAAGCCGAGAACTTCAGAAGGGGTAGCGCCTTCATTCACTTCCAGGGTTAACTCTTTCCCCCGGCGTTCTCTGAATGTT
>CALMRR010000103.1 GCA_937871925.1 uncultured Petrotoga sp. | reverse complement strand
TATCAGATCATCAACTTCCACACTTTTTGGAAGAGTACTGAGAAGGTTCAGAGCTATGATCTTAATCTTAGGCAGAAAGTTCTTTATTATCTGATCTTTGTTCAATGAGTACTTCATATTTACCACCCTTTAAAATAAAACTATATATTATAGAGTTCTACTTTTTCACCACCACCCACTTTTTTTACCATAAGTTCTCCTGTAGATATGTTAAACTCGATACTTCTAGCTCTGTTGCCACCTACATCTTCAGCGATAATCCTTATTCCCTTCTGCTTGAGTTTAAGCCTGACAGCCTCTATATTTCTTTTTCCTATATCCATGGTCTGGCTGGAAGTACCAAACATTGCAGCTCCTCCCGCAATTTTTGCTTCAAGATTGGATGCTGATGCGCCAATTTTTAGAAGTTCGTTATAGATCAAATCTATACCTGAATCAGCATACTTCCCAGGCTTTGGCCCTATATTTCCGGAGCTGTCAGGCAGCATCACATGAACCATAGCTCCGATACTTTTTGTTTTGTCGCGAATACACACTCCTACACACGAGCCTAATCCTAGGGTAACAATAATTATAGGATTATTATCCAGTGCGTATTCGCCTATTCCGATTATTTTTTTATTCATTATCTATCCCCAACCCTATTTTTTTTAGAATCTTCTTAAGACTTTCGTTATCAGGAATGTAGATTATATACCCCGAAATATCTCCTATATCCTCCCCTACGTTCATACTGGTTTCAATAAAGATTATAAAATCTTCTCCTTCAGTATTCATAAGGGATACTTCCGAAACAATAGCCGTAAGCATATCAACTACCACACCAGGAGGCATTGAGAATATATTCAGTCCGGTAAATGTTGACAATGACACTATATAAGAACTGCACATTATATTCCCAAGTTCACCTATTGCAGACCTAGTCATCTCATCAAGCTGCGTAAGATCATCCGGCTTAGGAAGCATCATGAGTTCAAGCATCTTTTTTATAGAGTCGGTTCCCATAAGAAAAAGTATTGATCCGTTCAATTCTCCGCCAATCCCGATATTTGCACCTGCCACAATTTCTTCGGGGTCTTTGAATCTTTGCCAAATGTGCTCTATAGGTACAATTTTCACATCAGGAACACTTATTTCTACTTTTCTGTCTAGCATTATGGATATTGAAGTAGCGGCATTGCCGGTTCCTATGTTCCCCAGCTCTTTTAGCGCATCTAGTCTTGTATTATCAATATCGTCGTATAAAGACACTTTCTTCAGCCTCCCATTACCTTCTGTTTTTCTTGGTGGATTCTATTTCATACCGGAAAACAAACTTAACCAAATCTTTTTCCATGACAGGATCAAGATTTTTGAATCTTACTCCGTAGATATTCTCTCCAAATGTTGTTTTCCCTATAAGCCTCACTATTTCGGAAAGAAAATTATCCAACGAAAGTTCATCCCATACTTTAAAATTTATAAGAATTTCAGTTCCGGCAGGTACATCTTTTTTTGTAACCACAGACATTCCTCCGGCACTGAAATCTTTTGATATAAACTTATATTTCGGCACAACATCTAATGTGTCATACTCCTGTTTCAAGTAAAAAAAGCCTTCCACTGCGATCGGAACTCTTACATACTGTCTTCTCTGAACTTTGAAAATAATCTCGGGAACACTTATGGAAAGATATTTTATATTCCCCTCTTCCCCTACAGAAATAACCGAGCTGTTAAAAAGATATACAGCCATCTTTGAATAAACTCTTATCTTTATCGGAAG
>CALMRR010000102.1 GCA_937871925.1 uncultured Petrotoga sp. | reverse complement strand
TCTAAAGTACTATTTAGCCTTGAGAAAGAAGCCGAAGTTTCAAGTATTCCAAACGGAGAGTATGAAATAAGAGCTAACATGACAATTAACGGAAAAAATATAGTTTTAAAAAAATTTTTCCGCTACAATCATGAGCTGATTATGAATGTATATACACAGGAAGAGTTTTATGTACAGGGAGAAAAACCCGTGGTAAAGTTTGTTATTTCAAACATGACAGACAGCAAGGTAACTAAAGAGTTCTTTGGAGATATTTCAGTAAAGAGTTCAGATAAGATCATCTTAAAAAAACAGATTACTTTTGGAAGTCTGAATCTTAATCCGATGGAGATCATCGAGCTGACATATCAGATACAGGAAGATATTCCTTTTGGACAGTATATGATAGAGTTTAACTCTCCGTCTTTTGAAAAAGTATATACAGCCGGATTAATGGTTGCAAAAGAAAAAGAAAAAGATGGTTCACAGCTCCAGCTTGGAGTAACTAATATGAGCTATTACAGTAAAGGAGAGCTGCTTTTTCTGCAGGTGAGTTTGGAAAACAAGATTAAGAATCAAAGATATTTGCAGGTTGATCAGGTTTTTATACAGCTTAAGAATGATGAAAAAGTAATTTTTGAGTATAACAACGATATTCCTCAAAGAGTATTAATATCGCCTATGGTTGTAAAAAAGATATTTGATATTAATGATTTTAAAGAAATACGGCTTGAAAGAATTGGAAATTATGAAATAAAGATCTCAGTCAAAATTCAAAATACTTTTCTGAATAAGAGTATAAGATTGCAGGTGGTTGAATAATATAAATGTACGGATATATATCGCTTTATTTTGAACCTACACAACAGGAAAAACAATTGTACCAATATTATTACTGTGGTCTTTGTCACAGTTTGAAGAAGTATTTTTCAGAGCCCTACAGACTGACCATAATAAAGGAAGTTGTTCTTTTTGAAATAATGCAGCAGCAGGTTCAAGCAAGAAAGTATTTTAAATGTCCTTATGTTCTATTCAAAGAAAAAAACAAACCCGAAAATATTCAGGATTTTAAGCATTATGCCTATATAAACTCCCTAATAGTCTACGGTAAGCTAAAGGATAACGTTAATGAAGGTAAAAGGATACCTCGAATTCTGATTTCAAAGTTAAGAAAGAAGCTTTCTCTATATTTTTCAGATGCTTTTATCAGCAGATATGAAGAGCTTATTTATTCACAAACTGAGGCGGAAAAAGAAAAAAGTGATTTTGATGACTTTGCAAGACCATCTTCCGAAATAATGTATTTTATTGCTCAAAAAGAGTTCAGTGGCATGGAGTTTGATGTGGAACTTTTTTCAAAGGCCTGTGGAACTCTTGTATATCTTATAGATGCAGTCTATGACTTTAAAACCGATGTCAAGAAATCAGCATTTAACGCTATAGCAAAAAGCTTTGGGATTACCGATATTACAAGAATAGCTGCAAAAGACTTTGAAAGGCTTGTTTTCACCTACGATATCTGTGTAAAGAGCGTATATGAGTCTTTAAATACTACAGAGTTTAAAAATAACCAGTTGGTGCATAAGCTTTTAAGCTATTCCTTTACATATCACAGAAATAAAATAATAGAAATTTTTAAGGGGGAAAAAAATGAAAACAACAGAAGAGCTTGTAAAAAAAGGTGATTTTAAGAGGCTTTTCAGTGAGTACAAGGAAAAAACAGAGTTAAAACAAAAGATGGATGAGTTCAGGCAAGGTTATTACAATTACAGAAGAAATGACTGTA
>CALMRR010000101.1 GCA_937871925.1 uncultured Petrotoga sp. | reverse complement strand
CATCGTGCATCAGGGCGAACTATACGATCTCATTTTCATGGACATTCAGATGCCCATAATGGACGGCTGCCAAGCGTCTCAGAAAATCCGTGAATATGAAAAAATCAAGGGTGTTGAACCTGTTCCCATAGTCGCCCTGACCGCCAGTGCCAGCTCAAAGGAGACCAAAAGCTTTGTAAACTACGGAATAACAGATTTCTTAACCAAACCATTTGAACTTCCGGACTTTTATATGACACTTTTCAAGTATATTAAAGATGCCAAGTATGAACTGCGTGCACTTCAGAAAAACGAAAATAACCATTCAAACGAAACTGAAAAAGCCATTAATTATATAGCTGAAAATATAGTTTTTGACAGAGACGAAGCTAAAAAACTCTTCCAAAACTATATAAATGAAGCAGAGACAGTCATAAAAAATATGCAAGAATGCCTGCTTAAAAATGACTATGAGACCCTTGACAAGCTTGCTCACAAGCTCAAGGGAAGTAGCGGTTTTTTTAAGCTTGATGCCATAGTTACCATGTGTCTTGATATCAGGGAGTGTTCAAAACAGAAAAATGGCAAAGAAGCAGGCTTAATCCTTGAAAAACTTAATGATAAAATTCTTTCCATCAAATAAATTTTGTTAACTTATCTGCTATTCTACTTGGATAGCAGATTTTTTACTTGACTATGACGCAACGTAAAAGTATATAATAAAAATGAGATGAAGGATGAAGTGCTATACCATAAAGCAGATCGCCGACATGGCAGGAATAACTGTAAGAACCATCCATCACTATGATTACTTAAAACTCCTCTGTCCGGACGGAAAAGGTGCAAACGGCTACAGAATATACACTTCGGTCCAACTGATAAGACTACAGCAGATACTTTTTTAAAAGAACCGGGCTTGACTCTTACCCAGATAAAAGAGATACTTGACAGCGACAACTTTGCCCGTTATAAGGCACTTCAACTTCAAAAAGAGCTCCTCTTAAAAAAAGACAGAGGCTTGATGAGCTTATAAATAATGTAGATAAAAACATAAAAGCACTTGAAGGAGGCTTAGAGATGAACGAGGAAGATATCTTAAGTCCTGCGGATCTTTACGTTTCCGGCGAAAGATTCACCGCCTTTTTTGAAAAATATGCTCAGGGTCTTGCCAAGTATATGCACGATGCTATCAAAGTATTCTGCTCTGAAAAAAGATAATAACCATATCGTAACAAATTTAAATCAACTACCGGAAAATAATCCGGTAGTTGATTTTTTAGTATTTCTGAATACTCATTCAGTATTTCTGAATACTGAGTAAATCTTCAATTCTCTGGGTCATATAGTCTTTCGCATCTTCAATGGCCATATTGTATATCTGAACAGAAAGTTCCTGCATAAAAAAATCTAAAAGTTTCTTCACCTTGAACTCTCCTATTTCTTCTTCCATCTCATTGGAATAAAAAACTTTTATTTTTTCAATCAATATCTTCTTCTTTTGCTGATCAATTTCTATACTTGCCAAGACCGTCACCTCCGGTTTTATATACACGGAGAAATTATATCACAGCTATAAATTCTCTTATAAAACTTATATTAGTAGTTAAAACTACTATTGTTATATACTTTTATGCTTTATTTTAAGCTTGACATAGTTATCTTTCTTTGATATAATGTAGGCTAGTATACATAAAATACTTAATACTGCTCACCGCTCAAAACGGTAAAGGAGTGCATTTTAATGAAGCAAACTTTCAAAAAGGAAAGTGATTTTTCGTTTCTGCTGCGTCAGGCAGGAAAGCATAAGTACAAG
>CALMRR010000100.1 GCA_937871925.1 uncultured Petrotoga sp. | reverse complement strand
ATATAAACACTATAACAGCAAATACTACCGCGACCGCTTTGCCGTCCTTTACACCGGTACTACTGTCGATAAAGCCTTTAGTGTACTGTGAAATCAGAAAAGAAACCACCACATTCACAGCAGTTACAAAAATAAGGAACAAAGCTTGTTTTTTGTTGTTTTCAAAAAAAATTTTTATCCCCTTTTTCATACTCCCTCCCCGTCATTCTGTGAATATCTGACTTTACCCAAATATTTAAAATCTGAAATATAATCACTTATGAAAAAATCCGAACAATAGGCTTTCTCAAACTCTTTTTCCAGAAGCTGCGGATGTTTGGCGCTGATCTTAAGTCCGTTACTCTTGCAGACATACTCGGTAAATTTTTTTATCTCTGCCTGCTTATCAGTATATCCGTCATAGCTGTAATGAAAAACAAAAGCATATACAATATATTTTTCAAAAATTTCATAGCTGAAAAAAATTGAAAAATAGCTGCAGTAAAACTTATATCCCATGGCAATTGCCGACAAAAGTCCAAAAGGCGATGATGTCTTGGAACCGCAAAAGTATATGCATTCAAGAGTACCATCCGTGGAAAAACCACTGCCGGGAAGGATAAACTCAGGCATAATTTTTAAAGAGCCATGCGTATACCCCTCAAATAAAGATGCTAGCCCAAAGCTTTCTTTTCTTATTCTTTGGGTCATAGAGTGGTAGTAGGTTTCAGAATCATAGTTCAAAAAGTTGTTCAGATACTTTTTTTCATGACTTGCATAAACCTTTTTCATCTCCTGCGGAACTCCTGTGGGAAAGATGGCCTGTATTTCTGCGGGCACTTTATAAACGATTTGATTTTCGGAAATTTTTTCAAAGACGGACTTTTCCATAAAAAAACTGCTGTTTCTATATATAAACTGAATCTTATTCTTTTTCAGGTATATCATATGACTCATATCAAGTGCAAGGTTTTCAGAGCAAAGCGTGATAAACATATAATCACTCCCTTTTCATTTGCAGAGCAGCATCATAGATTATTTTATCTATACATATCCTTCTGCTCTTGTTTTTTTCAGTCACGCCCTTTCTAAACTTGTATCTCCTATAGAAACAGCTTATCTGAGCTGCATAGTACTTCTGTTCGGCGCAAAAGCTAAGATATCTGCA
>CALMRR010000099.1 GCA_937871925.1 uncultured Petrotoga sp. | reverse complement strand
GATCAGAAAAAGCCAAAACATCCTTTTGCTGATCATTTTTTTTAACGACTGTTCTTTACTCATGGTACCCCCGATAAAGATTTCATAGAATAATGTAACCAAGTTAAAACAGTAGTGTTCAGATAAATTATATCACTTGTGCGCTTAATTTAAAAGTTAATAACTAAATTTGTTACATTTGACTTTACAACTTTTCTTTGTATCTTTTTAAATCGTATTGTTGCATTATTTGAAAATGTGTATGACTTTTGTTTGACAAAACCTATGTAATTATGCTATAATGGTTTATCCTATGTACTAATTTTTCAGTTACTTTTATGTAACTTTTTGTTAATATTCGATTTTTTGTGAAAGGAGATGGTGAAGTTGCGTATTGCCATTATCGGAGCAGGAAACTCAGGAATTTCAATGGCCGCACATCTCGCATTATCAGGAGAATGTGTAAATCTTTGGAACAGGTCGGCACAAACCATAAAAGATCTTGTTCCAACCAAAAGCATAACAGTTCAGGGAAAAGTAAATGGCAAGGCTTATCTGAACATAGTTACAGATTCAATAGAGCTTGCCGTAAAAGATGCCGAAATGATTTTTGTCACAACACCGGCAACTTCTCATGCACAGATAGCCCAGAGACTGGCACCTTATGTGGATAAAAACGTGCCTATAATACTTACTCCCGGAAGAACCTTCGGGGCAATTGAGTTTAAGCATATTCTTCTACAGAACGGGTACAGCGGAAACGTTAATGTATGTGAGACACAGACTATAATCTACACATGCAGGAAGACAGACTCATGCAATGCTGTAATTCTTGATCTTAAGAAAAATGTTCTTATATCGTGTCTGGACCCAAGCAAGATAGAGAGTATCGTATCGAGTATGCCTCAATGTCTTAAAAAAATTTATAAGCCGACCAAATCCATGGTGGAAACCTCCATAGGAAATGTCGGTATGATCCTGCACTGTACGCCAACACTTCTAAACAGCGGCTGGATTGAAAGTCCAAGTCATTCCTTCAAATACTATTACCATGGAATAAGTCCAAGCATCTCTTCGTTTCTGGAACGCCTTGATGAAGAGAGAATCCATATTTCTGAAGTTCTTGGTAATTCTGTCGAATCCACTTATCAGTGGATGAAAAGAAGCTACGGAGTGGAAGGCGAAACCCTTTTTCAGTGTATACAAAACAATGAAGCATATAAAGAAATAGATGCTCCAGATACTCTTGAACACCGTTACATCCTTGAGGATGTGCCATGTGGCCTTGTTCCTCTGGAATCGATAGGTGCAAAACTTGGGGTAAAAACACCGTATGTAAGTCTCATAATAGATCTTGCTAACTCCATGCTCAAAAAAGATTTCCGTAGTGAAGGCAGAACCTTAGAAAAGCTTGGTATGGGAAGTATGCTGCCTGAGCAGATCATAACCATCCTGAATCACCAGGAGCTGTATAGTTTATGAACGGAAAAAGAGTATTTGGTTTCGTAAAACCAGCCATAGATGCACATTCATTGGGAATGTTTTCACTGGCGGAAATAATAAAAGACTGCGGATATACGGTGGTACTGGCTGACACTGAAATAAATTCAGCACTAGAAAATCTTTCTTCCAAAAAGAATCTTTCAGTTTTTTTGAGATGGCTTAAAAACAACAGAATAACAGATATAGGTTTTAGCTACAGACTTGATCCAAATGACGGTTTCAGCTTGTTTTCAAACATGATGTTTTTCCTTATTAAGAACAGAATGCTTAGAACAGGCGGAAAGAGTATTCAGAATATTTACTACGCAGGCCTGGCAGAAGGCTGTCGAAAAGTCGAACAGGAGTTTGGAAGGTATGCAAAAGTTTTTATAGGAGACTAACTATTAAAAGTCAAGGGGTAAAATGAAAAAAGTAGAAAAAAATGTGCCTCTCATTAAGAAGAACAATCAAAAACTTTTTAATGCAAGCGAGTGTGAAAGAGAGAATAACAAAGCAAGCTCAACTCACCCTCGAAAAAACAATTGTAGCATTTGCTTGAGTTTG
>CALMRR010000098.1 GCA_937871925.1 uncultured Petrotoga sp. | reverse complement strand
CCTCTTACATTGAAAGAGGAAGTTACCAACAGCATGAAAAGACTTGAAGCAGAGTCCGGCAAAAAATTTGGAAGCAGAGAAAATCCGCTTCTTGTATCTGTAAGATCCGGAGCTTCAATATCAATGCCAGGAATGATGGATACAATACTCAATCTTGGTCTCAATGATGAAACCGTTCAGGCGCTTGCCAAGAATACCGGAAATGAAAGGTTTGCCTTTGATGCCTACAGGCGTTTTATGCAGATGCTTGGCGATGTTGCAATTGGAATTCCTCATGAAAAATTTGAACATGCTTTAAAGTCTGTTAAAGCTGAAAAAGGTATTAAACTTGATACTGAGCTTAATGCACAGGATCTCAAAAAAGTTGTCGAGCTTTATAAGGAAATATACAAGCAGGAAGGAAAAGAGTTCCCACAGGATCCTGAGGAACAGCTTTGGATAGCTATTGAAGCTGTTTTCGGTAGCTGGATGAACGAAAGGGCAATAAAGTACAGAGCAATTAACGGTATAAAAGAAGGAACCCTTCTTGGAACAGCGGTTAGCGTAGTTATGATGGTTTTTGGAAATATGGGCGAAGACAGCGGAACCGGAGTTGCATTTACAAGAGATCCTAATACAGGAGCAAATTATATCTACGGTGAATACCTACCTAACGCACAGGGAGAAGATGTGGTCGCAGGTATAAGAACACCTTTTAAATTAGATAAACTCCATGAGATATCTCCTAAAGTTCATGACAGTCTTATAACTCTGATGAAGAATCTCGAGAGACACTTTAAAGATATGCAGGATATAGAGTTTACAGTTGAAAAAGAAAATCTGTATCTTCTTCAGGCAAGAAACGGAAAAAGGACAGCTGCTGCTGCCGTTAAAATAGCAGTTGATATGGTTAAGGAAGGTCTTATATCCAAACAGACTGCTGTTACCAGAGTAAAACCTGAAGATGTAGACAAGCTGTTGCATCCTTTCTTTGACACTGTGTCGCTTAAAGAAGCAAAGTATATCGGCAAAGGTCTTCCTGCCTCTCCTGGTGCAGCATGCGGAAAAGTTGTATTCAGTGCTGATGTGGCAGAAGAAATGATTTCAAAAGGAGAAGGTCCGGTAATACTTGTACGACCTGAAACAAGCCCTGAAGATGTAGGCGGGATGAATGCCGCAGAAGGTATAATTACTTCTATAGGCGGAATGACCTCACATGCCGCAGTTGTTGCAAGAGGAATGGGGAAAACTGCTGTTGTAGGCGCAACATCAATAGTAATAAACGATAAGGAAAAGTATCTTGAAGCCAACGGTATAAGAGTTAATAACCTCGAATGGATTTCCATAGACGGAAGTGAAGGAAAAGTATATGCAGGAAAAGTCAAGACCGTGAAACCACAGGGGCTTGAGGGCGAAATAGCAGAGCTTCTTGCTTATGCAGATGAGATAGCAGAAGTAGGAGTAAGAGCCAACGCTGATATTCCAAGAGATGCCAAAGTGGCAAGATCCTTTGGAGCAAAGGGAATAGGACTTTGCAGAACAGAGCATAT
>CALMRR010000097.1 GCA_937871925.1 uncultured Petrotoga sp. | reverse complement strand
ATAGCCTTAGCCAGAGTATGATAAAAGTACTTTTAGATAACCGTGAACTCATACAAACCCGTATACAGTACATAGTACGACAGAGAGAGACCGTGATTGAAAAACTTAAAGAATATGCCATCCCAAGTCAAACCAACTTCATCTTTCTGGACTTTGACAGGTTGAACCGAAAAGATACTTTTGCATTAAGTCTTTATGAATTTTTGTATCTGGAAGTTGAAGTCGACAGAACTTTCAATTTTTATAACGGCAATCGCCGGGGCAATAGCGGGAGGTTTCGGATTTCCGGTAAGAATCCTCGTAGAAGGTTGGTTTACTTATTTTGATGTAGCATTAATATTTGTTACCGCTTCCCTTTTCATTAACATATACAGCGAAACGGGAGCCATGGATGCACTTGTCAGAAAACTGGTAAACAGATTCTATAACCACAAATGGATTATGATGATATTTATGGCAGTATTCATGATAATCCCCGGTGCATTGACAGGAGCAGGTTCTGTTTCGATATTTGTTGTCGGAGGACTTGTAACAACCGTTCTCACTTATATGGGGCTTTCAAAAAAACAGATTGTCGGATTTATGTACATGTTTGCTATGCTTGCAGCGGCCGCGCCTCCTATAAATCTTTGGGCCATGTTGATGACCGCTCAGGCAAATATGCCTTACGTAGGATTTGACGTTGTTCTTCTCGCTCCTATAGCTGTAATAAGCATATTTACCATAATATGGTACGGCAGAGGAGCAAAGCCAAAGGGAAAAGAAGAGATTCTAGCGAGCCTGCCTCCGGAAGTTCCCGGAATGAACTGGTTCAGGATACTTCTTCCGCTTGTGGCACTGATTGTCCTTATACTTCTTCAGAAGTATGCAGCATTCTCTACACCAATATTTGGTCTGCCTTTAACTTTTGTATTATGTACAATTGTTGCTATTTTGTGCAATCCAAAGAAAACTACTTTCAAAAAATGGCTTGAAGTTATCAGCAACACGATGGAACAGGTATTCCCGCTTCTTGCTACAGTTATAAGTGTCGGCGCCCTTGTCAACGTAATGAATGCAACCGGCGTAAAAGGACTTATAGCTATAACCTTCGTAACACTTCCGATTTATTTGATATACGCATTAGTACTTGTATTCGGTCCTTTTGCACAGGGATCTTTGAGCTACGGAAGTGCTGTTATCCTTGGCACTCCCATAATATTCCTTTTCAACAACCTCGGTTTCAACGTTACAGTCGTTACAGCCGCTCTCAGTCTTATTTTCCCGATAGGCGACTGTCTGCCTCCTTCTAGAATTGTCGGAAGATTAAGCATTGAATCTGTTAAGTACGAGGAAGGATACATGTCATTCCTTAAGTCTGCCCTTGTTCCTATTCTCTTTATGGCAGCCGTAGCTTTGATAATGTTTATTTTCCCGAATCAATTCAAGTTCCTCGTTATTTCTTGATAGGGGAGGTATATAATATGTTGATAATCCAGGAGATAATTCATCAGCTTTACTTTGTTCTGGCAGCAATAATCTGTTTGTTTCTGGTAAAAAACCTTTTTAAAAGAAATAAGAGACAAGGCTGGGTATACGATATTGTCTATGCATATGTAATCGTGACTTTTATACTCAGAGTCCTTCATATAAAGTAAGGAGCTGAATAACTGTGAATAAAGAGAATAAAAGTGCACCTGTCTGGTTTAAGCTTATAGTTTTGGTTTTGATAGGAGTAATGGGAATAATTGCAGGAATCGATTTTTGGAATCTCAGACATTACAAAGAGTCATTAGTCGCTTCGGAAGGACTTACCAAACAGATAATGCTAAGTGATTACCTCCCAAGTCTTAAAGGTACATGGGGCGACACTCCGATATATGTTTACGATTCAGGAGTTCCGGGAGGAGTTGCACTTCTCATGGGAGGAACACATCCCTATGAACCGGCTACTATGATGGCAGGCTACATACTTGCCGAAAACATGAAGGTTGAAAAAGGAAAGGTATTTGTTGTACCTGTTGCCAACAGAAGTGCAAGTACCCTTGGTATGCTCGGAAATGCTTACCCAATGTTCTATACTATCGATACACCATTTGGTCCCAAGAAGTACAAGATCGGTGACAGGAACACCAACCCGCTTGACCAGTGGCCTGATCCTTTTACATATGTCCACTATCCTTCAGGACAGAACCTGACCTACCAGGATATGAGAAACTTTAACAGAACATGGCCAGGAAGAGCCGACGGAACCCTTACCGAAAGAATTTCTTATGCTTTCATGGAGCTTATGAGAAAAGAAAAAGTAGACATATACTTTGACTATCACGAAGCATCGCTCATGTATCCGGTTGTCGACACATACGTTGCACATAACTTTGCAGATGAAATATCACTGCTGGCACAGATGACCCTTGATACATACAAGTTCCCCATGAAAGCGGAGGCTTCTCCTAAAAAACTCAGAGGTCTTTCACACAGAGAAGTCGGAGACTATGCCATAGATGAAGAGCTTGTTCCCGAACTTATAAAACTTGAGATGTCAGGCTACGCCTATGATTATGATAAAAAGCTTGAAGTAATAAACAAATCGTCCCACCACACCTTTGTTCTTCTTATGGAAACTCTTGAACCTTTCATAGAAAGAGTAGCAGGAAGAGTAACCGTTGATCTTCTTATGGAAGGAAACGACGAGTTCATACAGACAGCAGCTGACAAGAAACTTCTTTTCGCAAGATACGATTCAAGAGAAGGCATAACTATGCCTATCGATGAAGACGGCAGGGGAGGATACGTTGTAAAGGGCGCTCCTATGTACTACAGAGTCGCCAGACACCTTGAAGGCACCAAAGAAGCCATAAAATGGATGAGTACGCTATATCCTGAGAAGGAAATCATTCTTGACTTCCCGGGCTTCCATGAAATAATGGAACCTGCAACAACCAAAGGAAACGCAGCTCTTGGAGATTTCCTCCACGATCCTGCAACTTCTGATCCATCCAGAGTATTCTACCAATAATTTTTTTGTTTCTAATTGGGTCTCTACTCAAAAACCTACGGGGGTGCATATAGCATGGGTAAAAAAAGGATACTGGTAGCTCTTTTTACGCTTATCGTTCTTTTAGTTAGCACTGTAGCTTTCACCTGTACAATCATTGCAGTGG
This sequence comes from uncultured Petrotoga sp., assembly GCA_937871925.1. GTDB lineage: Bacteria > Thermotogota > Thermotogae > Petrotogales > Petrotogaceae > UBA5851. Next base: position 1,923 of record CALMRR010000097.1, on the reverse strand, counting down.
GAAACAAAGCCACAGTCGACGGCTCGGCAATAATAACGCATAACGACGACTCTTCGGTTGCCGATTTCAGATTGTGGATCATCCCTGGCGGAGAATGGGAATCAGGAGCAGTAAGAGATATAGTTATTGATTCACACGACTATATTGATTACTCCAAATTTCCAAGTGTAGATTATTCTAAGAACAGAAACGGAAGAGCCATGGTCATGGGTATCGACCCACAGCCCGCAAAGACCTACAAGTACTTCCACTCCAGATACTCATTCATGAATGAATGGGGAGTAGCTATCGGCGAATCAACTGCCGGTATAACCACAAGCAACGATTATGGAAAAGCCGTAAGACAGGCCCTTTTTGAAGATGAAGAAGGAATCGTTGACTGCTGGGCAGCACAGGATATAGCTCTTGAAAGAGCAACAACCGCAAGAGAAGCAGTTCAGGTAATGGGAGACCTCGTTAACAAGTACGGTTGGAGCGTTGCCGGCGGCGGCGGAGAGTTGATGGACATCACAGACGGTAAAGAAGTATGGATTATGGAGTTCTACGGCGCAAAACTTTGGATGGCAGTAAAGATGCCGGACGATATGGTCTACGTCGGTGCCAACACCATGAGAATTCTTGTTGATCCAAGAGACGGTATAGACCCAGTTTCAGGTGTTAAGTATGAAGTTCTCACTTCACCCGGTTTTGTAGAATATGCTATAAACAAAGGCTGGTATGATCCTAACTCAGGTAAAAAGTTCAGACCTGCTGAAGTTTACGCAAACAGAAATTCTCACAACAAGAGAGAATGGAGAGTATTTGACCTCGTTGCTCCTTCAATGAAGATTGAAGACAATGCAAAAGAGTATCCTCTTTTCGTAAAGCCGGATAAGCTTCTCTCAGTAGACGATATTTTCAAAATATCAGGCGATCATTTCGAAGGCACACAGTATGATCTTACCAAGGGACCTGCTGCAGGACCTTTCGGAGATCCTTTAACCAACTACGGTCTTGGGTCAAGACAGAGACCTATAGGTATCCCTCTTACAGCTTACGTCCATATAGGACAGGTTAAAGCATGGTTACCAAGAGAGTTCAGAGGAATCAGCTGGTACGGTTACGGTTCGGTCGGACACACATATATTACTCCTCTCTTCCCGGCTATGGAAAAACTTCCTGATCTGTATTCAGTAGGTTCAAGATATGAGACATTCAGAAGAGATTCCGGCTGGTGGACCAACACATACGTACAGCAGATGGTCGGTCTGAGATATTCAGAAGCCATAAAAGACCTCAGAGCTTTCAGAGATCCTAAGATGCAGAGTATATACACACAAACAGCGGTGCTTCAGGAAGCAGCTGCGGCTATGTACAGAAACGGAGATACCAAAGGTGCAGTTAAGCTTATGAGCGACTTCTGCTACAACACAGCTGTAACCTGGCAGAGAGACTGGCTTGACCTTGGTGACAGACTCTTCACAAAGTACGCTGTTGAAAGAATAGGCTTTAGTTCAAGCGGATATCCACAGTGGTGGAAAGATTGGTTAAGTCCAAGCAAAAATCCTGAATTTTCCAAGTACGGATACTGATTTTAATAGAACGGGGCAGGCATGGTTTATCCATGCCGCTTCGTGTTCTTAGCAACATACTTTACAGGGGAGGTATAAGCATGAGAAAAAGCTGGTTAGTTCTTATGATGTTGGTAGTTGTCATGCTTGCCGCAACTATTTCGTACGCATGTACAATAGTTGGGGTAGGTAACAAAGCAATGGCTGACGGTTCAACAGTTATAACGCACAACGACGATTCAACAAGTGCAGATTTCAGACTCTGGATAATTCCTGAAGCCGATTGGGCAGAAGGATCCATGAGAGACATAGTTCTTGACAGTCACGACTATATTGATTTCTCTAACTTCCCGAAATCAGTCGACTACACCAA
>CALMRR010000096.1 GCA_937871925.1 uncultured Petrotoga sp. | reverse complement strand
CTCCCAAGACTACATAGTTATTGTTTTTTATTATTCCGGCTTTTTCAAATGCGATTTCTTCAGGAGTTTCGCCGAGTATTTTCATATGGTCACGCTGAATCGTGGTTATTACGGAAACATCCGAATTAAGTACGTTTGTGGCATCAAACCGTCCACCCATTCCTACTTCAATCATGCCGAACCTTACTTTTTTTTCAGCAAAATATTTGAAAGCCATGGCTGTCATTATTTCAAAAAATGAAGGAGACATATTTCCCGGCATGGCATCCATCTCTTCTATAGAAGGAAGCATATCCTCGAGTATTCTTACAAAGTCATTTTCGGAAATATTTCTGTTATTTACTCTTATACGTTCGCACACACTCATAAGATGAGGGGAAGTATATATCCCAACCGTATAGCCCTGTCCTATAAATATGTCGGTCAAAGCTTTGGTTACACTGCCTTTTCCATTAGTGCCGGTTATATGGACAGATTTGAAAGTGTTCTGAGGGTTGCCTATAAGCTCGCATAACTTTGTTATCCGTTCTAAACCAAGCTTTATTTTGGTTTCTCCCCTTTTTACATATAGAAAGTCAACAGCTTCTTTAAATGTCATATTTAGGTCAACTCCTGTAAAATTTTTAGAACTTTATCGTATTGGCTCTGAGAGTCTTCCAGTTTGGTTCTGGTTTCTTCTATTACCTCTTCCTCGGCTCTTTCAAGGAAATCTTTATTCTGAAGTTTTTTCTGATATTTTTCAATATCCTTGAGAGCTTTCTCCTTAGCTTTCTCAAGTCTTTCCTTTTCTGCATCGAAGTCTATGAGCTCACCAAGGGGTATATAAACTTCCATTCCCTCTCCGACATAAGCGGTAGCAGCTCTTGAAGGCTTTGACTGAGTTCTTTCTATCTTTGATACAAAACCCAGTCTCATTATCTGTTCTTTCATCTGGTCTATAACTGTTTCTTTATGATCTGAGACATACGTTATATCTACACTCTTAGTCTGAAGTATGTTCATCTCGGCTTTGACGTTCCTTATTCCGCGTACAACTTCCATAGCCTTAGAAAATACTGATGTTTCATCCTCAAAGCTGAATTTTTCATCGTACTGCGGCCATAAGGCAGAAATTATCATCTGTTCTTCACTTATTCCAGGAAGTGCATGCCAGAGCTCTTCAGTAAGAAACGGCATAAACGGATGCATAAGCTTGAGAGAACTGTCAAGCACTTTCACCAATGTGTTCTGGACAGATGTCCTGTCGGGAGATTCACTCTTGAGCCTTTCCTTAACCGCTTCGATATACCAGTCGCACAGCTCGTACCAGAAAAAGTCATAAAGCTCTTTTGCCGCAATATTGAAATCGAAAGAGTCAATGGCGCTGCTTACTTTCTCTATGGTCTGATTCATTCTGGTAAGTATCCACTTATCTTCTATGCGCAGGTCTTTTGGCTGAAGTTCTACTTTTTCATACCCGTCAAGATTGAGCAGAATAAATCTGGTTGCATTCCATATCTTATTTGAAAACTTTGAATACGTTTCAAAGGATGCGGGATCAAGCTTTATATCCCTTCCCTGAGCTGCGAGAATGGCAAGGGTAAATCTTATAGGATCAGTTCCGTACTGTTCTATAACTTCTAGAGGATCAATACCGTTTCCAAGTGACTTGGACATCTTGCGCCCGTTTTTATCCCTCACCAAAGGAGTAATATAAACATCCTTGAAAGGTTCCTGCCCCATAACCTTTTCACCCATCATTATCATTCTTGCAACCCAAAAGAAAATGATATCAAAAGCAGTTACAAGAACACTGGTAGGATAGAATTTTTCCAAATCCTGTGTTCGATCCGGCCATCCCATAGTTGAAAAAGGCCATAACGCAGAACTGAACCATGTGTCAAGCACATCCTCGTCCTGTTTGAGGTTTTTTGAGCCACATTTAGCACAAGATACCACATCTTCTTCGCTTACATTTATATGCCCACAGTCCTGACAGTACCATACCGGGATTCTGTGACCCCACCAAAGCTGTCTGGAGATACACCAGTCTCTTATTTCATCGAGCCAGTTATAGTATATCTTTTCCCATCTTTCCGGGTGAAAGACTGTTTTTTTGGATTTAACCACTTCTTTGGCTTTTTCAGCAAGCGGCTTCATCCTTACGAACCACTGATCCATAAGGAAAGGTTCAACCGTGGTATCGCATCTGTAACAATGACCTACCGAATGCTTATGAGGTTCTATCTTTTCGAGCAGCCCCATTTCTTCAAGGTCCTTAAGAATCTCTTTCCTTGCGGTGTATCTGTCCATTCCCGCATACTTTCCGCAAAGCTCATTCATTTTTGCAGTATTGTCCATTATCTGAATCATCTGAAGTCCCTGACGTATTCCTACCTGATAGTCGTTCGGATCATGTGCCGGAGTAATTTTTACAACCCCTGTTCCGAAGTCCTTATCGACATAAGGATCTGCAATGACAGGAATCTTTCTTTCTGCCAAAGGAAGAACAGCCATTTTACCTATCAGCTCTTTGAATCTTTGGTCGGAAGGGTTAACCGCAAGTGCCACATCACCCAGCATAGTTTCCGGTCTTGTGGTTGCAACAGTGATATAACCGTCTGAATTTTTTATAGGATACTTTATATAGTAAAGCTTACCCGTCTCATCGACGTGTTCCACTTCGTCATCCGCCAGAACTGTTCCACAGCTCGGACACCAGTTTACAATATACTTGCCCTTATAAATGAGAGATTCATTATATAGTT
>CALMRR010000095.1 GCA_937871925.1 uncultured Petrotoga sp. | reverse complement strand
CATTGCCATAGAACAAAAATCTGTGGGACATAATCCCAGATCAACTGTCGGAACCATAACCGAAATATATGATTATCTCAGGGTACTGTATGCAAGATTAGGTAAAGCGTACTGCCCAAATTGCTCAACCCCGCTTGAGAGTTCGACTGTTGACGAGATAATTGAAAAAATTTACAAAAATTTTGATGAACAGGCAAGACTTTTCATATTTTCTCCTATTGCACGAGAAAAAAAAGGTGAGTTCAAAAAAGAAATAGATGCTATGAAGCTTTCGGGGTTTAAAATGGCTGAAATAGACGGCAAACTAATTGAGCTGGAGGAAGTACAGTCACTTCCTAAAACGGTAAGACATAGTATAAATCTTCTTATTGACAGGCTTAAACTGAAAAAAGAGAATTTTCAGCGTCTTTATGAAGCTATAGAACTTGCTCTGCGTGAAGGAGATGGTTTTGTAACTGTTATAAATACGGACGATAACAATAAATACTTAAAAACGCTTACATTTAGCGAAGTTCTTGCTTGTCCGAACTGTGGATTCAGCTTTCCGGAGATTACTCCCAAGCTCTTTTCCTTCAACAGTCCTTATGGTGCATGTCCTGAATGTCATGGGCTGGGGTTCAAGATGGAAATAGATCCTGCGTATATTCTGGATGTTAATAAAACACTTTCAGAAGGTGCAGTTGCAGCTATGGGAACAGACACATATATGGTTGATTCCATAAAACAAATGATAACGTTTTTTGGTGCTGATCCTGAAAAAAAGATAAAAGATCTTCCGCAGGAGATAATAACGTATATTTTGTACGGTACCGACCAGCCTATAAGTTTTAAGTATGAGAACAGTAATGGTTCACATAACTTTAAAAGAAGTTTTGAAGGTATTATAAATTGGTTTGAAAGGAGATACAGAGAAACAGAATCTCAAGATGTACGGGAATGGATCGAAAATAATATAATGGTTCAGAAGACATGTCAGTCTTGTGAAGGAAAACGATTACGTAAAGAAGCATTGAGTGTTCTCATAGGTGGGAAAAGTATCTATGAGCTTACTGACCTTCCTATGGGAAGTGCTCTTGAATTTATAGAGAAACTTGAACTTACTGATTTTGAAAAGCAGATCGGAAGCGAGCTTCTTGGAGAAGTGCGCAAAAGAATAGGCTTTCTAGTTGATGTAGGATTAAACTATATATCTTTGAACCGTGCAGCCAACACACTTTCAGGAGGAGAATCTCAGAGAGTAAGACTTGCAACACAGATAGGGTCAGGACTTACAGGAGTAACTTATGTTCTTGATGAACCAACAATAGGACTGCATCAGAGGGATAATGACAGGCTCATAGAAACCTTACGAAAGCTAAGGGATCTAGGTAATACAGTTATTGTTGTAGAACACGACGAGGATGTCATAAGAGCTGCTGATTATGTAGTGGATCTTGGGCCTAATGCTGGAATTAACGGAGGACGGCTTGTCTATCAAGGGAGTGTTGATGGGTTAATAAAAAATCCCCACGATTCGTTAACTGGAAAATATCTTGCAAAAATTGAAAAGATAGAAATTTTTAATAAAAAGAGAGTTGAAAAAAATAAGTATATTAAACTTACCGGAGCTAAACATAACAACTTGAAAAATGTTGATCTTGAAGTTCCTCTTGGAAAGTTCGTGGTCGTAACTGGAGTATCCGGCTCAGGAAAGTCCTCGCTTATCATGGATACGCTTTTTCCAATACTTCAGAATCATCTGTACCGTTCCAAGAATAAACCCGGAGAGTACAAAACAATTGAAGGATTGGATTATATAGACAATGTTATATCAATAGACCAGTCACCTATAGGTAGGACTCCCAGAAGCAATCCGGCAACCTATATAGGGGTTTTCGATCTTATCAGAGATCTTTTCGCATCCTCGCCAGAAGCAAAGATGAGGGGATACGATAAAAGCCGCTTCAGTTTCAATGTTAAGGGAGGAAGATGCGAGGCTTGTGCAGGACATGGTGTGATAAAAATTGAGATGCAGTTTCTTCAGGATGTATACGTTACCTGTGATGTCTGTAAAGGCACCAGGTATAATAAAGAGACTCTTAGGGTTATGTATAAAGGCAAGAGTATTGCTGAAGTTCTTGAAATGAGTGTCGATGAAGGAGTCGATTTCTTTAAGAACGTTGTTTCTATTAACAGATCCATTCAAATGCTCAAAGATGTAGGACTGGGTTATATCAAGCTGGGACAACCTGCCACAACTCTTTCAGGAGGAGAAGCTCAAAGAATAAAACTCACAGCTGAACTCAAGAAAAGGGATACAGGAAACACAGTGTATATTCTTGACGAACCAACAACAGGTCTCCATTTTGAGGATGTAAAGAAGCTTATAGGAGTTCTTAACCTTCTTGCAGAGAAAGGGAACACAGTTTTAGTTATAGAGCATAATCTTGATGTTATAAAAAATGCCGACTATATAATTGATCTCGGACCTGAGGGCGGAGAAAACGGAGGAATGATTGTTGCTCAAGGTTCTGTCGAGGATATAATAAAAAGTAATTCATATACTGGACAGTATCTAAAGAAGATTTTCAAAGTTCAACCCTCCAAAAGCCATTGTATTGAAGCCTGACCATAAATATCTTCAAGGGTTTTAAAAACTCCTCTTGAATTGAAAGAGTTTACTGTTTTCTGCAGAACCATAAGCACTGTATTTAACTCAGATTGTGTGATTCTTCGATTTTCAAATGCCTCAATAAGTTCGTCCATATCAAGAATCTGGTAAGATAAATCCTTTAAAATTATTATATCAAGTTCTAAATCATAAAATGTCAGCATTTTTCTGTTAGATTCGTACTTGCCAAAATCTATATATATCATATAGTTGAGAGTGCTTTTTTCTGTCTCTTTGAATGAAGATAGCATAAGGTTGCTTGCAGGATTTATAATTCTTTTTACGGCAGAAATATCGTTGTGAGCGTATAGAATCTTCCAAGATCTCTTAAATCCATAGGTATATTGATTAAACTCTCTGTACTCCGAAAAATCAAATTCGAGATCATTTTTATTAGTTTTAATACGTTCGCTTTTTTTTAAAATGTCAAAAAAATAACTTTTCATAGTTGATCCCCCAAAAAATAAATATTAAGGTGATGAATAATCATCACCTTAATATTATACTATATTTTATGTATTGTAAGACCTGATCTAAGCTTAGGCTCAAACCAAGTGGACTTGGGAGGCATTATCATTCCGTCGTCAGCAACCTTAATAAGTTGCGATAACTGTGTTGGGTACATTGAGAAAGCTACCTTCCAGTTTTTCTCATCAATCCATTCTTCAAGAGCTCCTACTCCACGTATACCTCCAAGGAAGTAGATGTTAGGATCTTTTCTAGGGTTTTCTATTCCAAGAACCGGACAGAGAAGATATTCCTGTAGAATGGAGACATCCAAGGCCTTAACTGCATCGGTTTTGCTTATTATATGATCCTTTGCCTTTAAAGAGTACCATTTTTTATCCAGATACATACCGATCTCGTGCAGTTCTTTAGGGGAGTAAGGTTTTTCGCTAGCAAAAGAAACGGTAAAATTTTCTTCTATTTTTTTAAGGAACTCATTCGAATCCATACCGTTCAATTCTTTTACGACCCTGTTGTAGTCAAGTATTCTAAGCTCATCATCCGGAAATATGGCTCCCATTACAAAGTTGTATTCCTCACTTCCGTTATGGGAAGGATTTTTATCCATCAGCTGTTTTCTCGCTCTGGATGAAGCGGCTGCTCTGTGGTGTCCGTCTGCAATATAGAGACAATCTATCTTTTTAAAAGAGGTTTCTATAAGGTTTACATCTGTCTCGGAATCGACTTTCCACACTTCATGAAGAACTTCGTTAGAATCCGTTACTTCATAAAGTTTATCATATTTTTTTATCATCAGGCTAAGGATTTCTTTTATTTCAGGATAAGACTTGAAAGTAAGAAAGATGGGTTCAGCCTGTACTTCAAGTGTAATAATGTGTCTAGCTCTATCGTCTTCTTTATCCTGTCTGGTAAGTTCGTGTTTTTTAATCAGACCCTTGTCGTATTCATCAATGGAAAATGTTGCAAATAGTCCTGTCTGGGTTCTACCTTTCCATGTTTCCCTGTAAAGGTAGAAACATCTTTTCTCATCTTCAATAAGAACACCCGTCTTTTCAAACATCTTAATATTTTCAGCGGCTTTTTTATATACAACATCCGAGTGAGGATCAGCTCCATCTTTGAACTCCACTTCAGCCCTTGTCACTCTTAGAAAGCTGTTGGGATATTTCTGAACTATTTGTTTTACTTCATTTTCCTCCAGTACATCATAAGGCGGACAAGAGAACTCCTGTGCGTAATTCTTCACTGGTCTCAAAGCCTTGAAAGGTCTTACGGTAGACACAATAAATCCCTCCTAAAGTATGCTAAAATAATGTTTATTCGGCTTGGATAACAAGTAACGAAAAGTATGAATCTTGAAGTTCAAACATATGTTTCTTATCTTCTTCGGACGTTTCGTGATCATAGCCAAGTATATGAAGCAGGCTATGGATAAGATTATAATAAAATTCCTGTTCAAAGCTGTTTCCGTAATCTTTTGCCTGTTCTTCAATTCTCTGGACAGATATTACTATATCACCAATTACCGGTTCATTCAAGCCGTATGCAAAAGAAAGAACATCTGTCGGGCCTTCTTTGTGGCGATAAAATTCATTTAATTCTTTTATCCTCATGTTATCGCATAATAAAATATTAAGGGAGTATGGCCCTTCCTTAAACTCCTTTGAAAGAATATGCTTGGAAATATCTCTGATTTTCTTAACGGAAACTTTTTTTATGTTCTGTTCGTTAATGACATTAATTTTCATTTTTCACCTCTTTATGTCTTTTTCGTCAAGCTTTGGATAAGTAATCCTTTTGTGGTTCATAGCAAGAATGGTTCTTATTATAGTTCCTTTTATTTTTTTGAGTTCCTTAACGGTAAGGCCACACTCGTCAAGCTGTCCTTCAAAGTATAAAGACTGTAAAAAATTATCTATGCTTTCAGAAAGCTTTGCTGGGGTAAGGTCTTTAAGGGTTCTGGCGTAAGCTTCTGTTATATCGCAAAGCATTAATAAAGCAGCCTCTTTGAACTGTGGTACCGGTCCTGGATAACGAAAAAACTCAGGATTTTTATTTCCGGTTGTTTCCATGTATTTTTTATAGAAGTACTGTTTTACTCTGGTACCCTGGTGCTGAACTATCATGTCTTCTATTAGTATGGGGAGACGGTATTTTTTCGCCATCTCTTGACCGTAGCGAACATGATAATCCAGTACCAATGAACTTAACTTTGGCGAGAGTTTGTCGTGTGGATTTTCATCTTTCTGGTTTTCTGTGAAAAAAAGAGGTTTCCATGTTTTCCCAATATCATGAAAATATGCCCCTATTCTTGCTAGAACAGTCCTGCCGCCTATATACTCAACTGATGAATCGAGCATATTGGCTACAAGCATGGAGTGATAATAAGTTCCGGGAGCTTTCATTGAAAGTTCTCTTAAGAGAGGATGATTCAGATTTCCAAGTTCCAAAAGACCTATATCAGAGTAAACACGTGTAATATACTCAATAAAGGGGAGTATTCCCATTGAAACAAGAATACCCATAAAATTTACTCCAACAATTATTATAAAATCAAGAGTATTTCTGGAATGACCGAAGATATAAAGGAGAAAAGTCTGAAGAAGTGAACCTAATAAGAATGGAAAAAAAATCTCAATCCTTCTGGTTATTTTCTGGGAGATAAATGCAATAAGAACTCCCGGAATAAATAGTATTATAGTGTATCTGAAATCAAAGCCAAAAAGAAGACCGAAAAAAGTTGAAAAGACAAAGGCCGAAAGAACACCGGATTCAAAATCAATAAGCATTGAAATTATAAGTGTGCTTAGTATGGTTGTAAGTCCAAATATATTAAGGTATTTGAAAATAAAAAGATTTATTACTATGTTAAGTATAAGCGGCAACATAAAAGCTCCCCAGTAGTTTTGCCGATGCAGTCTGAAATATCTTTTATAGCTCATTATAAGTTCTACAATAGGAATCCATAACGCCATCATTATCAGGTTGAATTTGATCTGAAAAGCAAAAGTTAATTTCTTCCATAATAAAAGTTCTGTAAATACAGATAAAAAGATAAATACTAAGGCCCTTACAATAACTCCTTGCAGGTTACTTTCAACTGTTACTTTTTTTTTCAAAGCTATCACTCCATATTATTGTCACGTTCAAATATTTCATACGCATTAATGATCTCTTTTATAAGGGGATTACGTACTACGTCATTTTTATCCAGTTCCATAAAAGAAATTTGTTCTATATTTCCCAGAATATTTCTTACGGCCAAAAGACCTGAATCCTTCTTTCTTTCCAAATCAATCTGGGTGATATCGCCCGTTACTACTACTTTTGAATTGAAACCTACACGGGTAAGAAACATTTTCATCTGCTGATATGTCGTATTCTGTGCTTCATCAAGAATTATGAAAGAATTATTGAGAGTTCTTCCACGCATATATGCCAAAGGTACAACCTCAATTATACCTCTTTCTCTGTACATCATCAGCTTGTCTGGATGAATAAAATCAATTAGAGAATCATAAAGCGGTTTAAGGTACGGGTCAATCTTTTCATACAAAGTTCCCGGAAGAAAACCAAGTTTTTCGCCGGCCTCTACGGCTGGACGTGTAAGAATTATACGTTGGACTTTTCCGCTTCTGAGATATTCAACGGCGATAGCTACAGCCAAGTAGGTTTTCCCTGTTCCGGCAGGGCCAATGGAAAAGACCATATCTTTCTCACGGAGTATTTTTACATAAGCAGCTTGCCCTTGGGTTTTTGGCATTATCTTGATGCCAGATATTGTGGTGTTTACAAAGTCTGTGGATGAAATTTGAAGATTTGATGGTTCGAAAGATTCGTCTGATGACTCATATTTTGAGACTATGTACTGAAACTCGCTCCAATCTGGAAGATGTCCGGTTTCTAGTACTTCTATGAGCTCAAGAAAGATACTTTCAACCTTTGCTACAGGACTGTCAGTCTGTCCATATATAATAATGGAGTTGTTAGAGTAATTTATTTCTATATCAAATTTTTCCTTTATATACTTTACCCTGTTGTTATATGCACCTAAGATCTCAACCGGCTGAAGCTGCTGGGGTATTTTTATAAGACGTCTGTACAAACAAACTCACTCCCTTAATAAAATGTGTTAAAATATAATTATGAAAGATGGAGGTGTTATTATCGCAAAAAACAAAGTTCAAGTGACAAAACTTTTACCTGTGTTTGAACTTTTCGGTATATCAACGTTTTTTTTTATAATAGATCTTTTTCGGGGATTGTTCGGATATATACACTTTTTTCCTAATCCGTATCTTCTTATAACTATTTTTACGGCTTCGAGGCACAGCATAGTATTTGGTCTTACAAATTCAATACTAAATGTATTATACCAATATATTTCCATTTATACAAACATCGTGAAGAATAACGGTGATCTTTCTTTGATATACTCATTTGACTTTGCGAAGTATCCCATAGTATATCTTGTTACTGCTTTTATTTTCGGGTTGCTTAAAGAACTAGATACTTTGAGAATAAAAAATGCTGAACAACAAGTAAAGGAAAGAGAAAAAATAATAGATGATCTTAAAGAAATACTTCGCAGGCATAAAGATGCAATTCAGGATCTGAAAGAAAAGCTTTCACTTGAAAACAAAGGCATTTCTCTTCTTGTTGAAAAACTCAGAGAGATGCAGATATCTAAGCCCGAAGATATATATAATGAGGGTGTGGAACTTATATCCAACTTTATCGGGGCAGAAAATGTATCTATATATACTCTTGACGCAAGCGGATTTCTTAGGGTTAAAGTAAGAAAAGGAGAAGGAATCCTTCCCAATTCATTGCGGCCTGACGATTCTATAGTCATCAAATATGCCTTGAAGGATGGAACGGCCAACATTAATGTTCAAATTGTTACGGACGAGCAGGGAAAACTTCCTGTGGAACCGGCTATAGCTTCGACAATAAAGAACGGAGATAATATTATAGGTATAATAATCATTGAGATAATAGATCCGTTTAAGCTTAATAAAAATACCGAGACTTATCTTAAGGTCATAGGAGATTGGTTTGCCACCATGCTTGCTTCATCACAGAGCATAACTCGTGAACTTGAGATACTTACAACCAATGACGACGGTACAATAAAAATAGAGTATTACAAAAGTTATTTTGAAGATTACAAGAAGCGTTGGGATAGATTCCGGATGCCATTTTCACTCTTAAAAGTGAGAACCGGCGAAGCGTACAAGGAAGAAATTCTAAAAATAAAAAGAAAGATGGATATAGTATTTTCTGAAAAAAATGAACAGGAAGTAGTTCTTACATTTCTTCTGGGAGTATGTGACTCTCAAGGATTGCAGAAAGTGCTTGAACGTCTGAAAAATAAATCTGGTAAAGAGTTTGAAATAATAACAAGCTGGTCTAGCGACAATGATGGATAAGAGATTAGGTTACCTTATTTTTTCTTGTATCACTGTTATAGTAGGTTTTGTTATTATAGGTTTCCTTCTTGTGCAAAGTTATATCAATGCACTTTATTCTTACGCCATTTATTTCAGCCTTGCTGTTGTAAATATACTTTTTCTTAAGCTTTCTTTTTCTCAAGCTTTTTATGAGTTGGTTCTGAATATGTCAATTTTTCCTTTCTATCCCCTTATAAGAGCCTTGGGTATGTTTTCTTATCGTCCGGTATTTCGTCCTTTCAAGAGTGAAGAATTTCAGGTTAAGCTTTCTGAGATACAACTGGTTGATGTGTCGGATTTTGCCCCGGTGCTAATAATATCAAAGTATGGAGATACCTTTCAAAAAAAAGCAGGAGTAAGACTTATAGTTGAACTTATAAAAGAAGAGAAAATTGATATAAACCAAAGCATACAGCTTCTCAAGGAACTCCAGAAAGATAAGCATCCAGATGTGGTTATGTATGCTTCAGATGCAATGACTGAACTGGATAATTATTTTTTACAGAAGATCGAGGAATCCAAGGATAGGATAGACGATCCGGATTATCTTAAAAAATATGGTTCGTACGTTGATTACTATATAAAGTCAGGCTTAGTATCAGGAATAATAAAAGATAATCTTTTGAAAAATGTTATTTCAGTTTTTGAAAAAAGACTCGAAAAGCTTTCTTTCCGTTTTGATATAGTAGATGTATATCTGAC
>CALMRR010000094.1 GCA_937871925.1 uncultured Petrotoga sp. | reverse complement strand
CTTGCGGATGCCTTCATAGTAGGCGAAAGTTTTATAAACGGAGAAAGTGTCTGTCTTATTCTAGGAGATAATATATTTTACGGACAGGATTTTGTTCCAAGGTTAAAAAGAGCTTCCAAGATAACCGAAGGAGCTATGATATTCGGATACTATGTAAACAATCCAAGAGACTTCGGAGTAGTGGAGTTTGATAAAGATAATAATGTAGTATCGCTTGAAGAAAAACCAGAGAAACCTAAGTCCAACTATGCCATTCCCGGACTTTATTATTATGACAGTACGGTTGTGCAGAAAGCCAAAGGTCTTGAGCCATCCAAACGTGGGGAGCTTGAAATAACTGACCTGAACAGAGAGTATCTTAAAGAAGGGAAGCTGAGAGTGGAGCTTCTGGGAAGAGGCTTTGCATGGCTGGATACAGGAACATATGACGGACTTGCGGATGCATCGGATTTTGTAAGAACTATGCAGAAAAGAACAGGTCTTTATGTATCCTGCATAGAAGAGATAGCTTATAGAAACAGGTGGATAAGCAAAGAACAAATAATTTCGATCGGTAAAGAACACGAAAAGACAGAGTATGGCAGATATCTTTTAAGCATCGCAAAAGATATCAGAGTTGAGTGATGAAATCAATATATTCTTTTTAGTTTTCCGAGTTATTAATTAATATCTGTTTTATCGTAAAGTATAAAAAAGAATAAAACGCAACAAAGATTTGTATCTACAAACTAGTTATTATATTTTACTGTATTCATGCTATAATTTACATATATAAAATGTTTTCTAATTATTTTTAAGGATTAAGCACGGAAATAAAAAATCTATAGTTTTATGAAAAATCAATGGTTGAAATCGTATCTTTGAAGGTTTTTGCTATATGATTCCAGAGGAAGATGAAAGTGAAGATACAGAAAAGTAGCTAGGAAATCAAAGAAGATGAGTATAAATTATTGATGTAACAGGACTGTTTAAATCCATACAATATTTTTGGTTGTGGGGCAAAATAAGCATAAATAATAACTATGCCCGGAAAAAAGAAAGAGATGACTTCATGCGAAACGGATCGTAATTATTAGTATATGAAAGTATTTATATTAGCAAGGTAAGTATATTTGTTGAGAATTCGGAGGAAATATCATGAAAAATGTATTAGTGTATCCATGTGGAACTGAAATTGCACTTGAATTTTATCGAGCAATGGCATATTCAACACATTATTCAATTATTGGAGGTGTTGATTCATATGACCATGGCAGGTTTGTATTTGAAAATGTTATTGAGGGACTTCCGTTTATTACTGATAAAAGTACGAAGGAAGATATCATGGAGTTTCAGCACAAAATTGAGCCCTATGATATAGATTTAATATATCCTGCAATGGATGGTGTAATTAAGAAGTTTTCTGACTATAGAGAATATTTGAAACCTATTCTATGCATATGTAATAAAGAAACAAATGAGTTAACAAGATCAAAAGGTAAAACCTATTTGGCATTAGAAAAGTATATTCATGTGCCAAAAACATATGAGAACATAGAAAGCGTAAAAGAAGAAGATTTTCCAGTTTTTGTTAAACCTGATGTTGGACAAGGCGCTGTTGGTGCTAAAAAGATAAATTCCAAAAAGGAACTTGTTAATTTCTTTGATGGAAATGATAAAAAATATGTGATATGTGAATTTCTTCCTGGAGAGGAGTATACGGTAGATTGTCTTACTAATAAATCTGGCAAATTAATATTTTCACAGGCCCGAGCAAGAAAGAGAATAAAAGATGGAATTTCAGTGAACTCAATAAGTATAGACGACACGCAACTTACCACAATAGCTCAAACAATTAATAGTCATGTTTCGTTCAAAGGTGCCTGGTTCTTTCAGGTAAGAAAGAATAATCAAGGGGAATATGTATTGATGGAGATTGCTTCAAGAATTGCAGGTGCTTCGTCATATACTCGGGCAATGGGAGTAAATCTTCCAGAGCTGACATTAGAAATTTTCTCTGGTTCTGATATAGATTTTGTGTTGCCTAATGATTATACCGTTGAACAGGACAGGGCATTATATAATGCGTATGATTCAAATATTAGTTTTTCAAAAGTATATATGGATTATGATGACACAGTTACATGCCGTGGAAAGTTGAATGATCAAATTATACAATTTATTGCGAAATGCAAAAATCATAAGATACCGGTTATACTATTAAGCCGCCACGATGGCGATCTTAATACAGAACTTTCAAACTGGGGGATAACCGGGCTCTTTGATAAAGTTGTGCATATGGATAGAAAAAAGCCCAAAAGTGATTTTATTTCTGATAAGAATTCGATTTTTATTGATGATTCGTTTGGAGAGCGTAAGCAGGTAAAAGAGGCAGTGGGCATACCTACGTTTGAGCCATCGATGGTGGAATTCTTAATAAACAGAAGAGGATTTTAAATAGGAGAACTTAATTATTAAGAAATGGAAATTAATTTATGGAGAGTTACCATAAAAGTAGAGTCGACAAACACCCCAAAAATTGATAGAATAAAATCTATAGAAGAGGTGTTTAAAAGCTAACGATATCTTAAAGGATGCACTTGGTTTTTTCGTAAAAGACTGGAAGAAGTAAAAACATCAAAACGACATCTGTTTATACGGGAGTTTAAGGAGCTATGTATAGATACGGTCAAACGGCTCGTAAAAATTAATAATTGCATACTGCATAGTGACCGTACAAGTCAGTACCAAACACTGAGTTCCGATAAGCATCGCAAAAGATATCAGAGTTGAGTGATGAAATCAATATACTCTTTCTGTTTGATTTGTGTCCATACAAATTCATCCTGGAACTTGCGGATATTTTCCATAAGTGCGGGATAGTTCTTCTCGGCCTGATGTATGGCCAGTGCTGTCTGTTGGATATCTGAAGTATCTGCAACTACTCCGATTTGATACTTTTCTACAAGCTTTGCCATTGAAACAAACTCTTTTTTTATTATAACCGGTGTTCCTGCTGCAACAGAGTCATAGAACTTGTGCGGAAGGGCGTACAAGTCATTTTTATAGTCTTTGCGGCCGGAAGTCTGATATGCAACAAGCGAAAAGCGGCTTTGGTTTATTCTGTGCATCATTTCGCCGTATGGCTTATACTCCTCGTATAAAACTTTTTCCATATCCATTTTATACTTCATTCCAAGTATGGTAAAAGTATATCCTTCATTCTGAAAGAAAGAAATGAGCTTTCTTTCCTGTTCCAGACTTCTTTTTACCCCTCCGACGTATAAGATATCCTTAATTTTTTTCTTTGGATCCGGGTCAAGTTTAACCGAAGCATAGTTCGGAACTATAAGAAAAGCTTTCTCAACTTTTGTTTTAAATATAATTTCTTCTTTTATTTCATGCGAAACATAAACAACTTTATCGCTTAATTTCAGCTGTTTTTTTAAGGCTTTCCAGAGAATAGCCTGTTTTAATTTTGCCTTGAAACCTGTCATAAGGTTTAAAAAATTTTCCGGATGAAGCTCATGGATATCGTAGATTATCTTTTTATTTCTTTTTTTTGCTGAAGAAAAAGCCTTTGTAAGGTATGAAATCACAAAGTAATTGAAGATAATAACGTCGTA
>CALMRR010000093.1 GCA_937871925.1 uncultured Petrotoga sp. | reverse complement strand
GAGAGGTTCACAGTGAGATATGGAAGTTCAGCACAAACGGACTTCCTAAAATATCAGTAAACAGGCTGGGCAGTAAGGAAGGTACGGCAATTCCTTCCGGATTAACCGATGTGGCCATAAGCAATATTCCTATATACTGGTCGGCACCTGATTCTGACGGAGATACTGTAACTTGCACAATCAAGCTTTTCAATTCATCAGACTATCTTGAATCTTCGGAAATATCCGGTGCTTTTTCAGAAACAACTCAGTCATCGGCAACCATAAAAGGACCTCTTCTGTACAACAAAGATTACTTCATTCAGATAAGAGCAGAAGACAGTTCTCTGGGAGTTTCGGTTCTGGGAAATGCTGCTTCGCCGTATTTTTTCAGAACCAAAGAAGGAATTTCTCTGGACAGCAGTACTTTCCCGCTTAAGAAAGCTTATGTGTCTGCGCGCTTTAACGGACTTTACGAAGTAGACTATTCTGCTCTCATATCCTCCGGGACTGTTTCATCCTCGTGCGCTTTTAACACTCCTGGCTTATTCCCTATAGTGGAATCAGAGTACTTTCAAAACAATAAAACAGACCCTCAATACATGATAAGCGTTATAGGCAACTATAATAAAGATCCAAAGTTCTACATCGGACAGAGTCATGTTCTTGGAGCGTTTGACACTATCCCTGCCTCCTTCACGGGACTTAAGGAAGAATGGTCTGTCTGTGCCCTGACAATGGAGTCTGAAGGTGCAACCAAGCTCTTTATAGGCACTTCTTCAAATATTTATAAATTCCCTGATATAACTGACCCTTCAAACTTTAAGAAGCTTAAGGTTCCAGGTATAGACGACATGGAAAAGAAAGGAAATTACCTTTATCTCGCCTGCAAGTCAGCTAATAGGCTCCTAGTAGTCGACACTTCAGGAGATATGATGATCAAGGCTTCCAAGGCTATAGGTAGTCCCATCGACCTTAAGGTAAACGGAGACTTCCTTTATGTCCTTACAGAAGGCAAAACCCTTTTTAAGTATAGTATAGTTTCTCCTGAGCTTCTCATAGATAAGGGAAATATAACTTCGGTCGGCGGACTTTCCGCAGTTTACAAACTAGCCGTATACTCTGATAGCTCAGCTAAAGCTGGATATGTGTGTTGTGGATCAGGTGGACTTAAAGTTATAGACCTGGAAAAAATGACAGAAGCAAAGGCTTTAAAGGACGTTGAAGCCAAGGATGCTGTTGTGAGGGGAAAGCTTTTATTTGTAATTTCCGAAAATTCAATATACTTTTATTCACTTATGGAACCCATGAATCCTCAGCTTATAAAATCTTGGCCTGTTACTTCAAACTTATCCACCATAAAAGTATGGTAGTTTTATAGTATAATAACAGGGAGGGGGGATTTTCTCCTCCCTTTCATACTCATAAAGGAGGCTAAGTAATGAACATTATACGGACCAAAATCGGAACAATCGATATTGAAAAACTTCAGATAATAACTTTTGAAAGCGGTCTCCCCGGTTTTGAAAATCTCAGCAAATTTATAGTCTATACAGACGATTCCATAGCTCCCATACTGTGGCTGTTAAGCATTGAAGATCCTGAAATAGCCTTTCCGGTCATTCCTCCTAAAAATGTTTGTATCGATTACTCATTTTTCATTCCGCAGGAAGTAGTTGACTATCTCGAAATATCCAGAGAGGAAGATCTTGTTATCCTTTCTGTTCTGACTATTCCGCAACAGTCCCAGGAGATCTCTCTAAATCTTATAGCTCCAATTCTCATATCGCTCATAAATAAAAAAGGGATTCAGCTTATTCTCGAAAATACCCAGTACAAGTCAAAACATCTGCTGAAAGAAGAACTTGAAAGATCTCAAAATCTTCTTAAACAAAGTGCAGGTGAGGATAATGCTGGTTCTGACAAGAAAAACCAATGAGTACGTTGAAATAATTGCCGGTGACAGACATATAAAAATCACCA
>CALMRR010000092.1 GCA_937871925.1 uncultured Petrotoga sp. | reverse complement strand
CTTTTTTTAGTTTTTACAACACGATTATGTTTAGGCCAGAAACTATCGTTGTAATTTTCAATAAAGTTGCTATCAACAGAATTTTTATACTCATCAGCAAAATGATCTGATAGATGTCTAAAGCTACATATTTCTTCTTCTAATTCTTCTGGTGTTGGAGTTTTTGTATATTTACTGAGCCTTTTTTCTATTGAATCTTTATCTATCCCTAAAGCTAACAAATGATTTGTTGCAAGTTTTTTTGCGGTGTTTATTGTAAGTTCTTCAGGATTATTAACTTTATCAGAAAAGGCACCTGCCACGAAGCTCCTTTTTGATTTTGTGTTTGACTCGTCTAAATAATCATCAACAGTTAAACCATTATAAACATCATCTAATTTAATCAGTTCTTTATCAAACCATACTTCAGCGGAGCTGCTTCCATAATAAAGTTTTGTTCTTTTTGAATAGATATAGATAAGTTCAAAGTATACATAGTAGTAATAAAATAACTCTTCTATGCTTTTATAGAACTCATCATAATATTTAGCTTCTTTATTTTTATCATAAATTTCTATCGTTTCTTCAAACGCTTCATCCTCATAATCATTTTCGTGGTCATCTCTATTATGCATTTGTTCATCTATTTTGCTCATTTCTTCTTGATATATTTCATCCCAGCCTTCATTGTCATCATCATCAGGAAGAAAGAAACCATCAGAATTATAATATTTATTCATATATTCGTATCGGTTATAATCAACAACAAGAGAATCTGATTTATCTTGTATATCTGAAAGGAATTTATCTTTCTTGTTTTTGACTTCACTAAAATTTATTCTTTTTAAGGCTTCTTCTACAACTTCTTCTTTTACTTTGCACATAAGCAAATCATATGTTAAAAAAGTTTTTACGAAATCCATAAGGAGCTCTTCGTTGATTACAACATCTTCTTTTTCTTGAGTAACTTTAACAGCTTTCTCGCGTTTTATTTTTGGCATAGTACCCCTCATGATAAGGCTTTACTGTTGCAGTTTAGTAGCCAATTGCCTAAAAACCAATAGCATATTATTTATTTTTTTGCGAGCTCCATTTTTAATCTTTTCCGTCGATATACAACGTTAAAAATAGTATGCTATAATTCCATTGTAAAAAATAGTATAGGAGGTAATATAATGTCTTACGTCAATACGAAGGTAATCTTGGACAGAGCTAACAAAGAGTATTATGGAGTAGGAGCATTCAATATAAACAATCTTGAGTTTGCCCAGTCGATACTCGAAGCCTGTGACGAAAAAAAATCTCCTTGTATTCTTCAAACCAGCGAAGGTGCAGTAAAATATGCAGGAAACGGTGATGCACTTAGAGGAGCAAGATTTTTTGTAGGAATGGTGGAACTTTATGCGCAGACACTGGACATTCCGGTCGCCCTTCATCTTGACCATGGAACAGATCTAAAGTATATAATGGCATGTATTAAAGCCGGATACTCTTCGGTCATGATTGATGCCTCGCATTTTAAATTTCAAGAGAATCTTGAAAAAACAAAGGAAATTGTAAAAATAGCCCATGCAGCAGGAGTATCTGTTGAGGCAGAGCTCGGTCAGCTGGCGGGAATAGAAGACAACATACAGGCTGCCGAATCGGTTCTTGTAAATCCTAACGAGGCTAAGGTTTTTGTTGAAGAAACCGAAGTTGACTTTCTGGCTCCTGCTATAGGTACATCACACGGAGCTTTTAAATTTAAGGGTGATGCTAAACTTGATTATGAAAGACTGGCAAAAGTAAAAGAGATAACAGGTATGCCTTTGGTTCTTCATGGCGCTTCGAGTGTTGTTCAGGAAATGGTTGCAATAGCGCAGAAGTATGGGGCGGACTTTGGCGGATCCAAAGGTGTTCCTTCAGAAGTTTTGAAAGAAACGGTTAAGTTCGGGATAAATAAAGTGAATACAGATACAGATCTTAGAATGTCTTTTATAGCCGGATTAAGAGAATTCCTTGCCAACAATCCGAAGGAGTTCGATCCCAGAAAGTATCAGAAAACAGCCAAAGAGTATGTAAAAAAAGTGGTCATGGATAGAATAGATGTACTTGGTTCTTTTGGAAAAGCCTAAAATCATCCCCCTTATTGAGGGGGATTTTTGTAGAATGGAGAGAGTATGACAATCGGACAGTTTCTTTTTGGAACGGGTGTTCTTCACTCAGTGGAAAAACCGTCAAGATATATCGGCGGAGAGTTAAATCAGATAAAAAAAGATAATCCGCAGGTCAGGATAGCTTTGTGTTTTCCGGATCTTTATGATGTAGGCATGTCTCATACAGGCTTTCATATTCTTTACAGTCTTTTCAACCAAAATGAAGCTGTGGCTTGTGAAAGGGTATTTCTTCCGTGGATGGATATGATTGAAAAACTCGAAAAGAGCGATATACCCCTTTATACACTCGAAAGTCTCACCCCGGTAAAAGATGTCGACATGCTTGGTATAACTCTTCAGTATGAGTTGGTGTATACAAACGTTATAAAGGTTCTTCAGCTTTCAAAAATACCAGTTCTTAGTTCGGACAGAACGCAAAACGATCCTATCGTAATAGGTGGGGGACCTTGTGTTTCTAATCCTTTGCCGGTAAAAGATTTTTTTGACGCCTTTTTTATAGGTGACGGGGAGACTGTGTATGAAAAGATTGCTGAAATTTTCAGAAGTACTTCCTGCAGGGAGGAAAGGCTTCAGCTTCTGTCTAAAACTCCAGGAATATATGTCCCAAAATATTATTCGACAATTAAGGTAACTGCGCAGAAGGTTACTGATTTGGATAGGTATTCTGATCTTACCAGACAGGTAATACCTCATTTTGAAGTGGTTCATGACAGAGCAATTGTTGAAGTAATGAGAGGCTGTAACCGCGGCTGCAGGTTCTGCCATGCAGGCATGTTCTACAGACCTGTCAGGGAAAGAGACCCGAAAAATATAATCGACAATGCCATGAAAGCATTAAAAAATACAGGTTATGAAGAGATTTCCTTTCTTTCGTTAAGCACGCTTGATTATTCTGAACTGTCAGTGGTTCTGGACACGCTGATGCCATACTTTAGAGAAAACAGGATAAGTGTTTCTCTTCCTTCAAGCAGAGTGGATAAGTTTGGAATAGAAATAACTGATAAACTGGGAGGCGGAAGACGAGCCGGCCTTACTTTTGCGCCTGAAGCAGGTTCTCAAAAGATGAGAGACGTTATAAATAAGGGAATTGACGAAGAAGAAATTTTTGAAGTTGTTCAAACTGCAAAACAGAGAGGCTGGAATAAATTAAAACTTTATTTCATGATAGGACTCCCCGGAGAGACCTATGAGGATGTAAAAGCCATAGCGGAGCTTTGCACAAGAGTTAAAAACAGATCTAAAATAAGAGATCTGACCATAAATGTTTCAATATTTGTGCCTAAGCCGCATACTCCCTTTCAGTATGCCCGTTTTGAAGAGATGCAGTCAATATCACAAAAAATAAGGATTCTTTCCGAGGTAAGAAAGCGTGGTATGATTCTTAAAGTACACGACTCCCGAATGAGTACCCTTGAAGCCGTTATGGCAAGAGGTGATGAGAAACTTGGAAGGATAATTATGAAAGCAGCGCTTGGATATAATGCCATCTTTCAGCAGTGGGATGAAAATTTTGATTATGATAAATGGATGCATGTTTTTGAAGAAGAACAGATCGATTATACATGGTACCTAAGAGAAAGAAGTACAGAAGAAGAGCTCGAGTGGGAGTTTATGAGCTGTGGAGTTTCAAGGGAGTTTTTAATTTCAGAATGGAAGAAATCACAGGAACCTTCACTTACACCCGACTGCAGATGGTCAAAGTGCAGTTTTTGCGGAGTATGCTTTGATACTGACGGAAAAATAAAGGTTATAAAAAAATAAAACAAGAAGAGTGAAAACTCTTCTTGTTTTATTTTATGAAATCAGAATGATGTTATAGGATCTGACATGTTCAAGCTTTTTATTCCAAAGGAGTCCAAAATTATTATGCGGAATCCGGCTTTTTCTTTTTCAAGACAGTTCTGAGTTGTTACAGCAGTTATATTTCCATAAAGGTCAACCGTATCGGAGTGTCTGTGACCGAATGCAGCTAAAAGAACGTTTGAATTACTAAGCATTCTGGCCAATGTACTTCTGACTTCTTCTTTTTCAAAGAAGTTCCATCTTGTGTCAAACATATTGTGGTGAGCAAAAAGAGCAATTTTCATGTTATTATCTTTTGCTGTTTTTAACTCCTGTGAGAGCCAGCTTATCTGTTCGCTGCTTACATCGCCGTTTACCAGCCCGTAAGGATTATCTCCGGTGTCCATTCCGATGAAGTACCAGTTTGCATATGTGAAAGACCATTTTACCGGTCCGATAACTTTCTTCCATATTTCTTTTCCGACTACTTTTCCTGCACTCTGGCTGTCATGATTGCCGGGAATTACAAACACGGGCAAATCACACAGTTCATCCATAGTATTGACAAGATATGGGTAGTCCTGCTCGTAGTACTGTGCTGAGTCTGTTATATCTCCTGTTATTACTATAAAGTCTGCATTCTCATTGTTTGTCTTTTCTATTAGAACTTTCAGTCCATCTTTATTTTCTGATTTCTTGGATAAACCCATATGAGTATCTGTTATCTGAAGTATTTTTACTTCAGTTTTTTCCTTTGTAAGAAAAA
Organism: uncultured Petrotoga sp.; assembly: GCA_937871925.1. Taxonomy (GTDB): domain Bacteria; phylum Thermotogota; class Thermotogae; order Petrotogales; family Petrotogaceae; genus UBA5851. Next base: position 8,700 of record CALMRR010000092.1, on the reverse strand, counting down.
CACAGTTAGGTTCTCTTGACTCATAAAAAACTCCGTCCTTCTCACTTATGATATTAAGATCATAAAGACCATCCGGAACATAAGAAGGAATAACAGCTCTTGCGTCTGAAATAACCGGTACTGTGTAACTCCCTGATTTTCCGCTGATAGATACCTGCTTAAGTGTGTTCTGGGTAAGAGCTACTTTCAATATTCTTTCGTTATTAAGTATTATAGACGGACAACCGAACCTAGGGCTGTTTATTAAGCCTTCAGCTTTTTTTATTATGCCTGAAACCGGGATAGATGGCGGTACCGTTTTTGCGGCTAAGTTATAGATACTTCCGGTTTTTATAGTTGCCCCGACCATATCTTTTTCGGCCCAAAAAGGTTTGTCAGGTAAATATGCAGATTCAATAACCTTTACGATACTATTTTTTGATGAACTGTATACATAAACTTCATTGCCCGAATCATAATCGGCTATAAAAAGCAGATCTCCGTTTTTTGAGACGGCAGGATAGAACTCGTTGAACTTTGAATTAAGAACAAATGATGTTTTGGATGTCATGCTGTCATATTCAGCGATATCCCAGTTGGAGCCGTTATAAACCTGAAAAACTATGCTTGCCCCTTTCCAGCTGGGTTTTCTTGCATTTTCACAGACAACTTTTTCCTTTCCGGACTTAAGATCCTTTATGATTAGAGTGTATCTTCCGTTTACTATCCGTGTAAAGGCAGCAACTGTAGAGTCACTGTTTATTGCAGGTTCAATATCATCTGACATTGAATCTGAAACTATGCTTACTTTATTGGTTGCAAGATTCATTAAATATATATCCCTGGAGCTTTTGGGATTTTCGGGAGTAACCCTTATTGAAAAAATAAGAGTTTCCTTGTTTGAATCGATATAGTCAACTTCTCCACTCATATTGATTCTTGATACTGTGTTCTTTGAACTGTCGAGCATATAAAGCCATGGTGCCATATCTGAAGTTCTGGTTCCTTCTAGTTTGTGCATGGCAAGGAAGTATTTTTCACCGTTAAAATAGCCCTGCATATCTTCGGCAATATTAGTGCCCTTTAAAACTTTCAGGCCAGTAATGGCCTGAAAGTTTTTTGGGAAAGAGTATTCAATATAGTTTGAAACGGGTTTTTGTTCTATAGTAACCAAATCAGCCTTAGCAACCGTGGTAAGAAAATCGATCATCTTCTTTGGCTGCTTTTTGACACTGTAAATATCCGTTAGTCTTATATAAAAGTTTTTATCCTTATCCTGTACAAGAATACCGTTTACAGTCACAAAATCTCCGTTTGAAAGATTAGTTATATCAACATCTGCGTAAGAATAAAACTTTATCTTTATTCCGCCTGCTTGATCATCAAAGTTTTTGTCACTGCTTCCATCGACATAAAAACCTCTTGATATACCGTCATTATCGTACTGATGAAGTTTTCCAAATATAGTTATAGGCATAGATTCAAAAGTCTTAAAATTTTCTTTTGATGTATCGGTAAAAAGAATAGTTGCTTCAGGAAGCTTGTTATCCGCCGAAAGAATCTTAATATCCTCAGGAGACTGCGGAAGTACAAAAAGACTGTTTACATCAGACGTATAACCTGCAACTGAAACTTTACCCCTTACACGAACCAAGTCTCCCTTTTTAACTTTGGGTTCTGCAAAACCATTAGCATAGATTAAAACAGCACTTGTTCCATCTGTAATACTTAAATAATTAGCTTTATCGTGCCACTGACCGGTTGAAACACAAGCTGTTCCTTCCACTTCAACAGTCTGCCCGTCGTACACATAACTGTCTCCAACCTTACTTCTCAGATTAGTTATGGTCATTACCTTTACGTCGCCGTCCTGCTTTACGGACTCTGTTTTCTCAGGCTGACTCTGTTGCTCTTTAGGAAGTGTGGCAATGTAAATATCATATCCGCCTGCATTTCCTTTTCTGTCAGCAGAACTGAAAACAATTAACTTTCCGTCGGTCCAAGGGCTTCTCTCGTTATACATTGTGTTTATATCTTCTGCAGGATGTTCAATGCTCTTTTTAGCAGGATCATAGCAGTACAGATCATATCCACCGATTGAATCGCTTCTGCTGGAATCAAACCATATCTTTCCGTCAGGCGCTACAGCTACAGACCATTCATCTGAAGAAGAGTTAACCTCGGAAACATTTACCGGAACGCTCCATTTGCCGTTGGTTTTTTTGCTCATCCATATATCTCTTCCACCAACAGACTTCTGATCTCCAAAGCTTCCTTTTGTGGTTACATAAGCGGTACTTTCTGTGCTGTCGACCCATATATCCCAGTCCTGAAGCGTAGTACAAAGTTCCGGAACAAGAGTTATATTTTCCCATATCTGCTTACTCTCGTTATACTCAGCTCTGAAAAAATCATAATCCCTTTCTGAGGAAATATATCTTCCAAAGTACATAACAAGCTTTCCGCCATTTCTCAAAACAAGAGGACTTATTTCATTTTCAGCGGTATTTATATCTCCGGGTACCTTCTGCGGTGCTGTCCACTGATTTGATTCAAGCCTGGAAAAAAATATGTCGTAGTTGGGACCGGCATAGTAGATCGTATTCTCAAAAAAACACGGCATCCTTTCCATTCCGCTTGAGTTAAAAGGCGGCATCAGTACATCAATACCGAAAAACAGTACTGCCTGGGCTATAACCATAAGTACCATAAAAAATTTTCTCATATTCAACCTCCCCAAAAAAATTATGTACAATAAAGATAGTAATAAATATTACATATAAAAACAAATAGATTTTGGTTAATGGAGAAAGGTATAGACAAAGAATCGGGTATAAAAACTCTTTTTTAAGGTGAAAGGTCAGTAATCATTTTGTTTCATCTGCAAACAAAATAGCGGCATGCTTAAGCATGCCGCTAAAAATAGATGTTTAAAACGTTATATTTGTTGGTCCAATAATATGTAAAAGCAGTACAAAGATATTTATTATCAGATGAGTAAGCATAGAATACAAAAGATTCTTTTCCTTTATGTAGACTATACAGAAAAGGATTCCCGTGATAAAAAAGTGAGTAAGTCCGTAGATACTGTTACTCATATGCATGAAAGAAAACAGAGCCGAAACGATTATTATTGAAAGTACTGTGTTGATTTTATATTTTTTATTCAAAAACTCTAAAAATACCCCTCTGAAAAGAACCTCTTCATAGATCACTATCATTGGAAAGAACAACCAAGAAAGCAGGATATTAAAAAAAGTATTTCTTCCTTCAAAATCAAATAAGCTTAAGTTTTCTATATTGAATGTTGTTAATGATTTGATAAAAGAATTTTCACCATGGAAAAACTCTTTTACTGAAGGGTTTATTGAAAGAACTCCCTGATAAACAAAAGAAATTGCAATTATTATTAGTCCATAAAAAAGAGACATAATTAAAACTCTTAAAAACCGCTTATCCTTATAAAATTCAAAACTTATCATCTTAAGATGCTGTCTGTTTTTATATAGGATAATGAATCCAACAGTTATTAAAATAATAGTTGCTATTTTGACAGGTATCAGAAGGTTAATTATTTTGAAAAAGAGCCCATATAACAACATGAATATGAAAAAGATATTTTCTGTCATAACTTCTCCTTTATACTGGCATTTTTTTGAATAATTTCCATTGCTTTGAGCTTAGAAGACAACTAAGAGATTTTGAACCAAGAAATCTACCGTATCCTCCTGTATAGTAAAATTTTTTAAATATGTTATTCTAAAAAATACTTTTAAGTATAATAAAACTTGTTTAGCTAAACAATATAAATTTTAAACGTTTTTCGTTAAAAAAAATTAAAAAAAAATTACATTTAAATAAAATACACAAGTAAACAAAAACATAAAAAAACTTACTTAAAAATACAACAAGATCTTTTTTGGAATAAAATAATAGCGGCATGCTTAAGCATGCCGCTAAAAATAGATGTTTATTTATTCTCCTCTGTAATAAAACTTGGTGTAGAAGTTTCCATAACTCTTTCTGTAAACCAAAAGTGCGACATAACTATCTTTTTTCACTGTGGAAGCAACTGACTCCCAATCTTTAAGAGTAGTTATCTTTGATTCCTTACCGTTTACTGCGATTGAGGTTATTATATCTCCTGTCTTAAGTCCGAGGATGCTCTGTGAACTTGAACTTATAGTTTCTACCATAACTCCTCCAAGATCTTTCTTAAGACCCATCTCCGATATATCGTCTGCTGTTATCTCCCTTACCGTTATTCCGAAGTAGCTCTTTTTAGCTGTTACTATCTTTGATTCCTTGCTTGAAAGAATGACATTCAGTTTGAGTTCCTGTCCTTTTCTGTTTATAACTATGGTAGCTTTGGTATTGGCCGAGTATGCCCTAAGGTAACTTACAAGGTCTTCGTTACTTTCTATAACTCTTTCGTCAAGCTTTACTATTACATCACCTGTTTTTATGCCTGCCTTTTCTGCAGGTGAATCCTTTTCTACATCGCTTATCAAAGCTCCTGTCTCAACCTTAAGTCCCAGTGCTTTTACCAGTTCTTCATTAACAGTCTGTACTACAACACCAAGGTATGCTTTTTCAAACTTTCCATCTTTTATTATGGATGAAGCAAACCTTTTGGCGATATTTATAGGAATAGCGAATCCTAAGTTAACTCCTTCAGATGTATTTATTATAGCGGTATTTATTCCCATGACCTGTGCGTGGATGTTTACAAGAGGTCCTCCGCTGTTACCTGGATTTATTGCAGCGTCTGTCTGTATGAGGTCTACATAGTAACCAGAACCGTCAGGTTTGGCGATTCTTCTGTTGAGAGCACTCACGACTCCCAGAGTAACTGTGTGCTTTAGTCCCAGAGGATTACCTATGGCAACTGCCCACTCGCCTATGTTTATTTTGTCAGAGTCACCAAGTTCAAGAACGGGAAGGTCTGTTTGTGTTTCTATTTTAATGACTGCCAGATCCAGTTCTGAGTCTCCTCCCACAAGCTTGGCATCAAATTTCTTTCCATCAGCCATACTTACGGTTATTTTGTTTGAATTTTCAACCACATGGTAATTGGTGAGAATGTAACCGGCTTTGTCAAATATAAAACCTGAGCCTATTGCAGTTACATCCTTTTGTGTATCGGGGAGTTCTCCGCCGAAAAACCTTTTGAAGAAATCATCAAAATATGGGTCATAAAGCGATGACTGCTGGCTTTTACCTACTGCTTCTATATTTACGACGGCTGGCGATGCATACTTTACAACATTTACCACCGGACTGACGTAACCTTCATTTACGTAAGCGAACATACCTATGCTGATGAACAAAACAGAAAGTACAGCAATGAGTTTTCTCATAAAAACTTCACCTCCGTAATAGTTCTTATAATAAGTTTTGTATTATTATTATACATTGGAATCACTTAAAAAAAACTTAAAAACTACTCTATGCATTTTAAAATATCATAAAAGCTGTTAACTATAATATCGGCATCTTTAACTTCTTTCCCTCCGTATCCGTAGTTGCAGCCTATGGCAGGTATATGGTTGGCGTGGGCTGCAGATATATCCTTTTCACGGTCTCCTATCATCACAAAGTCTGTAGAGTTATACTTTTCCATCATTATATGTATAACCTCGTCCTTTTGCTTCCAGCCATACATTTCCGAACAGTTTGGGAAGTCTATGAACTGCCTTATTCCTTTGTTAAGGACGTTTTCCATATACTTTATATTGCAGTTGGACAGCAGGTATAATTTCTTTCCTTTCTCCTTAAGAGTTCTGAGAACAGGCACAACCCCTTCAAAAAAAATGTCTTCAGCCTGTTGCAGTACAAATTCTTCATAGTGGTCAAGGTATCTTATAGCTTTTTCAATAAGCACCGGATCATCATTTTTGAAGAGATTTTTCCATATTTCGTCTATGGTGAAACCGATATACTTCATTATCTCTTCTTTTGTATGGTTGCCTATGTTGAATCCATCATTTTGAAGCTGTTTTAAAACCATTTCAAATGCAGGAATTGAAACACGGCTTGTGTTAACCAAAGTACCGTCTATATCAAAAATAATGTTCTGAGCCTTTATCATTACGATTTTCTCCTTTAGTATGATTTATAATCCTGTAAGTAAGGTCATTCATGATTGTATTGTTTTCCTGTTTGCTTCTTTCAAGAGAGTTCTTGTACTCTTGCCGGTATACAATCTCTGCCGGTCTGCCCTCAAGCATGACCACCTGATCTGCCATCAGAGATGTTTCAAAAGGATCATGGGAGACCAAAATAATAGAGATCCCTGTTTCCTTTTTGAGATTAAGCAGATCAAGCATTATATCATAGCGGGTCTTTATATCCACAGAGCCAAATGGCTCATCCAAAAGAAGAAGAGTAGAAGAATATCCGATAGCCCTTGCAATATTTACACGCTTTCTCATTCCTCCGGAAAGCTCTGCCGGCATCATTGAACCGCATCCTTTAAGCTTGAGAAGCTCAAGAATCTTGTCAATCTGTGAATCATCCAAAGTTCTGTTTACTACTTTTATGTTGTCTTTTACTGAAAGCCACGGTATAAGCCTGTCATCCTGAAAGACATAGCCTATCCTGTCATGGTTGCTGACAATCTTTCCGCTGTCCTGCACTACAGTTCCTGAGATTATATTCAGAACTGTGGTTTTACCTATTCCCGAAGGCCCCAGCAGCGCAGTTGTCTGAGAATTTCCAACCTTAAAAGAGAGTTCTTTGATTATTTTTTCCTTGCCGAAGCTTTTGCTTATACTCTGCAATTCAAGAAAGTGTTCTGTAGCTGATTTTACAGTTTCTGTGGGCTTATCGGCAAAAGAAAGGCTCACTTTGGGAACAAAGTTTATTTTCATGACAGCAAATTCAAAAGCTATTCCTACTATTATAAGAAATAGAGTGTTTGCAAATACTTCATCGGTTCTGAGAGTCGATTTTGATAGAGATAACAGATAACCAAGTCCCCTGTTTCCTGCCATGAATTCACCAATCACAACCGAACGCCACAACGAACCGCAGACTACCTTCAGAGTAGAGTTTATAAAAGGTACGATTGAAGGAATGTAGATATACCTTATTACATCGCTTTTAGATAAACGGAAGACTCTGCTGAGCATAACAAGATTCCTATCAGTTGAGCCTACTCCTTCTGCTATGTTTATAACTACTGTCGGAAATATGACAACAAAACATATAAAAACCGGCGTATAAAACCCTATGCCGAACCAAAGCAGCGCTATAGAAATATAAGATACGACAGGAGTAGCTTGCATAAACATCAAGGTAGGACGTACAAAATCATAAAATTTTTTGCTTAAACCTGAAAAAAACCCTAAAGGTATTCCGATTCCAAGACTCAGTATAAATCCCATAAAAAGCTTTAAAAAAGTATCCAAAAAGCTTTTCCAGAATGAAAAATCTCCGAGCATAACTAAAAGCTTTGAAAAAACCAAATCGGGACTGGGAAGTATAAAAGAAGGGTAAAAAAGGCTTACCGTAAACCAGATAAGAATGTATACCGCAAGGCCCAAAAAATAAAACAGAACAATCACTCCCGTATAAACTAAAAGCCCCGTAAAACGGGGCATTTAGGATTACTTTTTGTTTTCCTTCTGTTCGTCAAACTCCAGTTTTCTTTCAACCTGAACGGTTTTAAGAAATTCCAGTTCATCCCCTACAACGAGATCATCAAAGTTGAAGAACTTAATTCCGCATTCCTTTGGAGCCTCAACGGATTTAACATCATCTTTATAATGCTTGAGCTGCTCTATCTTTACCTGGGTTACAAACTTTCCGTTCCTGTAAAGTTTTACACCTCCGTCCTTATTGACATAACCTTCTGTTACCTGTATACCGGCAATAGTACCGACCTTTTTTATTCTAAAAAGTTCCTTTATATATCCGCCGCCGGTTACAGCTTCCATCTCTTCAGGCTCCAACATACCTTCAAGAGCTTTTTTTATATCGTCTATGAGGTTAAATATTATCTCATAACGTTTTACCTGAATTCCCTCCTGCTCGGCAAGTTTAAGAGTTTTAGAGTCTACTTTGACTCTAAAACCCAGGATAACAGCATCTGAGGCAGATGCAAGCATAACATCGCTTGGGATAACTGCGCCAATTCCGGCATGGACAACCTGCAGATCAACGTCCGGATTCTTAAGTTTGGCGATAGAGGTTTTCAGAGCCTCTATCTCTCCGAAAGTACCGGATTTAAGTATTATATTAAGAGTTTTCTTTTTATTCTCATCTGTTAACTTCATGAACTCTTCAAGACGAATATGCTTTTTCCCGATTCTCTTATTATCTTCTATAAGCTTTTTACTCTGGGAAATACTTCTGGCTTCATCAAGAGTATCCACAACATAAAAAATGGAGTGCATATCCGGAACATCTTCAAATCCCTGTATAAGAACAGGAGCGGGTGCTGTAGCTTCCTTTATGGTTCTGCCGAAATCATCCTGCATTCTTCTGACTTTTCCGTAGGTGTTTCCTGCTACAAAAAAATCTCCGTTTTTGAGAATACCGTCTTTAACTATTACCGTTGCAACAGGACCGAGATTTTTGTCCAGTCTGCTTTCAATTATAATGGCTCTTGCATTACCCTTAGGATAATATTTTATCTCCTGCATTTCAGCGACAAGAAGAATCATGTCCAAAAGTTCATCTATGCCTTTTCCTGATTTTGCGGAGATTTCAACCGTT
>CALMRR010000091.1 GCA_937871925.1 uncultured Petrotoga sp. | reverse complement strand
TGCTTCAAAATTATGAGCAGAATAGCGATCAAAAGAATAAGTCAGATGAGGTAGATATTCTGAATATTCTGGATATTCTGGATAAGATAAATCCGTATTCAATTTATTTTGAGATACTCTATAACTTTGCCAGGTTTATTAAAACCGAGCTGAAGATTAATTCATTCAAGAAGTTTGTTTTAAATACAGAACTAAGGGGTTTTTTAACCTGTCTTACTTTTGAAAGTTCTGATACGGTTATGAAGAACGTTATGGACGAACTTCAAAACAAGAAAGTTATGATTTTTAACGAAACGCACCCAAGGGTCAATTATTCTTTTTTCAGGAGGGATGAGGATGGCTCAGAAGCAGAGTAATGAACAGAAATTACAGCAGATAGCCAGGGATTTCAGTGAAGATATAAAAGTAATAACTCTTGAAGAAGAAAAGGAGAAAAGCGATATTCCGGAGGAGTACTCATCGGATGATTATTCGCAGACATCTCTGCATAAAGGCGAAGAGTTTGAGGAGTCGTTTGAAACAGGGATAGCTTTTTCAAAAAAGTATTATTACCAGGTAGGAAAGACAGAAGAAAGATACTTTGTGGTGAACTTTTCCAGTCAGAATAAGTTTAAAGAACAGCTTCAGAAGGTTATCGATTCTTTTCCGGTTTATGAAAGACTTGACGGCGATAAGATAAAAGCAGTGGCTAAAACTTCAAGAAAACAGGATATGAGCGACAATATATTTGTTCTGGATAAGGATCATATAAACAACTATGAAATTCTTTTACCGGACGGGAAGATTTACCCCATATCCTTTTTTACATCCGGAAAAGGCATTCAGTCTGAAAATTACTATTCTAACTTCAGGCAAAAGATGTATGAGTATAAGGATGTTTTCAACACCATACAATTTACTGATAAAGATATAGCGATCCTCAAATCAAAAGATCTCTCGGAATTTATCTATTATTTTATTGCATACATGGGTGAGAAGAAAATTGGTGAAAAGTTTGAAGATGATAGTGATTTTGATAAGTTTAATACGCATTTTAACTCGTTCTTTTCTCTTATACTTAAAGAAAACAATGATTATTGTAAAAGCGTAATGATTGAGCAGGTTCTAAAAGAAAAATCGGTACTTGTTCTTCAGGTATTTGAAGAGTATAGGAAATATTTCGTGGAGGATATGAAATGATATATATAAAAGACAAAGAGTACATAAAAAAGTTTATGGAGTCTTTGAGCAGACAGTTTAGAGAAAAAGGAGAAAATATTCAGCCAGAAGATTTTTTTACGCAGGATTACGAAAAAGCAAGCTGTTATATTGTTGATGAAAGCGAATTTGCAAATACTAAAGAGGATAGAAAGATAAAAGAGTTTAAATCGTATTTTCCCATGATTATTATTGTAGAGGCTAAGATACGCTGCAAGGTTATGGAAAAATTTTTAAAGTACAATATAATCGGTGTTTTCAGAAAAGATAGACTTGAGTATGAGTATGAGGAAATGGGAAACTTTGAAAAGCTTTTAAAAGAAATAATAAGAAACCAGAGTGAAGAGTTGGATACCAAGTGTGAAGAACGATTTGTCAAAGTCTTGGACTATAAGAAGATAAGCAACTGGAAGCTCGAGATAGAAGATCCCATCGATACTTACAAGTCAAAAAAGTATATAAGCATATTTTACGATAAGAGTATGAAAGATTTTTCGGTCAGACTAAGGACTATAATAAATGACATAAAAAAGTGCCGTAAAGAGAATACGAAACAATTTGGAGAGATAGACAAAAAGATTAAGAACTCAAAAGCCATAATAGATCTTTCCAATTTTAGTGATCTTGTTCTGCCTTCGCTTTTGTTGGAAGGAGAGACGGGGACAGGAAAGTCTATGATTGCAGAGGTTATATCTGCAGAAACCGGAACAGAGATGTATAAGTTTTCACTTGTTAATATAGAAAAAAATCTTGTGGATACTGAGCTTTTCGGAAGCAGGAAAGGTGCTTATACAGATGCTGAAGATAAACCGGGCAGAATACTCAAAAATGCCGGAAAGATTATATTTTTGGATGAAATAGCCGAAGTTAGCCTGGGGGTACAAACAAAGCTGCTTTTATACCTGGATGATTTCAAGGTTCGTCCTATCGGTTCTGACGAGACCGGGATGCCTGCTCCGGCTTTTATAGTTGCAGCTACGAACAAGAACTTAAAAGAAAGCATAAAAGACGGAAGTTTCAGATCAGATCTGTATTACAGGTTTAGTTACAGGATAAGCATTCCGCCTTTAAGAGAAAGAAAAAGTGATATCAGATTTCTTATAAGCTTTATACTTCAAAATCCTAAAATAAATCCATACTTTGAGGGAAAGTTTGCAGTGGAAAAAATATCAATAGACGCAATAGAAAAACTTGAGGAGTACAACTATCCCGGAAATTTCAGGGAGATGGAGTTTATAATACAAAACGCTGTAAATAATGCAATTTCTGAGAGAAAAGATATTTTGCTTTCGGAGCATTTGGAGTTTTAAGATGACCGTTGATGGTAATATGTAAGACTTTGAAAAAGCTCTCCGGAGATATTTAACTGTAAATGTCGAATAGTAATTTGAAGACAATGAAGGAGGGGAGAGCATGAGTATGCGTATATCCAAAAACGCTCTAAGAAATGCTATCAGACACGGACTGAAAGAAAAAGAGATCCTTTTCATTCTTCAAAACGGCAAATCCAGGAGAGTAACCAGAGGAGCATTACTAACGTATATCCCTGAAAATAAAATAGAAGACAACAAGTATCTTACAAAGTATTCGGGTATATACGTTATTCACGATGAAGAAACGGTAATAGAAATATTCAGAAACAAGGACTTCAGAATCAAAAATATTGCATAATACAAAAGAAGACTGCGGTATGAGCAGTCTTCTTTTTTTTTGATTAAAAGATAAAAGGATATATTAATTCAAAAAAATTTTCTAAAAGAAGTATGATATAATATAACAGAAACATAAAAACACGTAGACTATGGAAAATAGTCAGGCTTGGAGGATTAGCATTGAGAATAAAGATAAATCTTAAGGGAAAAAACATAGATCTTCCTATTCATTACAATTATGCTATACAAGGTCTTTTGTACAACATTATCACACAGAAGTTCAAGGATGTTCATGATATAGGTGAAGTATATGAAAACCAAAAGTTTAAACCATTTTGTTTTTCAAGAATATTTTCTTCAAAATACGAGATAAAAGATAAAAGAATACTTTTTGACGGAGAGATATACTTTATTTTTTCATCTCCGTTTTCTGACATATCGGATCATGTAGTAAATTACTTTCTTAATAATAATACAGTAAGACTTGGAGATAATATCGTCAGTGTGAGTTCTTTGAAAAGCAATGATTATAAGTTAAAAAACAGTATGAAGGTGAGAGCGCTTTGTCCTATAACTGTTTATGAAACTCAAAAAAATGAAGACTCGAAGTTTGTTAGATTTTTCAGCCCGGATATGGTGGAGTTCAAGGAATATATCAAA
>CALMRR010000090.1 GCA_937871925.1 uncultured Petrotoga sp. | reverse complement strand
GGAACACAGATGTTTTCAATGACTATTCTTGCTTTAAAACTTGCCGGTAGAGCAAATGGAGTTTCAAAACTGCATGGTGAAGTGTCAAGAAATCTCTGGAAAGATGTGTGGCCAGGACTTGAAGCGGTAGAGGTTCCAATAACTCACGTAACTAACGGTGTTCATTCTGAAACATGGATAGCCAATGAACTACAGGATCTGTACGATAAGTATCTTTCTCCCTGTTGGAGAATGAAACAGGATGATCCCGAAATATGGAACAAGATTGACGATATACCGGATGAAGAACTTTGGGCTGTCCATAAAAAACTTAAAAAAAAGCTTATTGCTTTTACACATGAAAGACTTAAAGAACAGAGGATGCGTCATGGTGAAACCGTAGAACAAATACAGGAAATAGAAGGCATTCTTGACGAAAATGCTCTTACGATAGGCTTTGCCAGAAGATTTGCAACCTATAAGAGAGCCCTTATGATTTTTAAAGATCTCAACAGGCTCGATGCCATACTAAACAATCCTGAAAAACCAGTGCAAATAATCTTCGCAGGCAAGGCACACCCTGCGGATAAGCCAGGTCAGGAATTGATAAGGAGAATAAATGAAATATCCAGAATGCCAAATTTTAAAAACAAGATCGTTTTCATAGAAGGATACGATATGAATGTTGCACGACATCTTCTTGCAGGAGTCGACGTATGGATGAACACTCCGCGTAGACCTCATGAAGCTTCAGGAACATCAGGAGAAAAAGCCGGAATGAACGGTTCTATAAATTTCAGCGTTTTAGACGGATGGTGGGTAGAGGGCTATAAAGGCAACAACGGCTGGGCAATCGGAGACAACAGAGACTATACTGATCATGAACTTCAAGACAAAATTGACAGTGTATCAATATATAATACTTTGGAAAAAATTATTGTTCCCCTTTACTACTCAGGTAAAATGGATCTTTCCTACGAATGGACAGATATCATAAAGGAATCTATAAAAAGTATTTCTGCTTTCTTCAACACTTCAAGAATGCTTAAAGAATACACACAAAGGCTTTATATGCCAGCTTATTTCCAAGGGAAAAAGTTTGCGGATAATGATTTTAAAATATCAAAAGAGTTTTCAAGATGGAGAGAAATTCTTGAGAAAAACTGGAATTCTGTCAAAATAAAGGTTATAGGAACACAAGACATAACTAACAACCTTCTAGCAGGAACCAAGGTGGAAATTCAGTCAGAAATTTATCTTCCTGGAATAGGACCAGATTCTATTAAAGTTGAAGCAGTGGTTGCAAAAATTGAAGGTCAGAAGGTAACTCATTTAAAATCCTATGATTTCAGGCTTCTTAAAGAAGTCAGTCCTGATACATACTTATACTCTGGCGAAATTGAGTTTGATGAAAGGGGAACATACGGATATAACATAAGAGTTGCAGCCCATCATAACTTTATGCCTCACAGAAATTACATAATGAATCTTGTTAAATACCCTGGTTAACAAAGTCTGCCGGAAGTTCCGGCTGACTTTGCCATTACTACAAGATATAACAAAAATAGGCAGATAGAAATCTGCCTATTTTTCATCGGGGGGCCAATGAAATAAAGTGAAGAAAATCAGTATCCAAACATAAATCCTGCACTGAAATTATATCCTATCGGAGATACCTGCATTATGTCTATCATATATCTGCCTGTAATAGACAGAGAAAAATACCTGTCAAAAAATATATGCAACGTAAGCTTGGGAGTCAGTACCGAATAAAGCTTATAGTCATAGATATTAAATGTAA